>WRFW01000120.1 GCA_009787435.1 Defluviitaleaceae bacterium | reverse complement strand
AAAATTAGGCTTAATGTTGTTACTAATACGTTACTAGCTTGTTACTAGTATGGCTAAAATAAGACCATTCTAGGGGTTATCAAAGTTCAATACAAGCCTTTGAACACGGCAATTAAAAGAGTTGACTTATTGCACTAAAATATGCTATAATATTTATGAAAATATTTAAATCACAAAGAGGAGTTTGAAAATATATGTTTAAATTAAAGTATATAGCACCATTAGCATTAACTTTTTTATTAACCGCCTGTGGAGCTGAAGAAAATAATAACGGGAATGATAATTCAGAACAAAGCAATAATATAAGCCCCTCTGGCTTTTACAATTCAGATATAAATTTATTTCAATTGAGCGGGCCAATACAAGGGGACACTTTAGTAACGCTTCATACAAACCATGGTGATATAACAATAAGAATGTTTCCAGAAGAAACGCCAGTAGCTTATGAAAACTTCGTTACACATGCTAGAAATGGCTTTTATGACGGTGTAACATTTCATAGAGTTATATACAACTTTATGATTCAAAGCGGAGACCCAACAGGCACAGGGGCAGGTGGGGAAAGCATTTTCGGGCACGGATTTAGTGCTGAACCATCGGAAGAGCTTAGACACATAAGAGGTGCAGTTGCAATGGCACACCCAAACGACCCAAATAACAATGGAAGCCAATTTTATATAGTCCATTCTTATAATACTTTTCCAAGTGAACACTTTGAGAACTACTCTTACACCCAAGAGATGGTTGAAGCTTTTGGAAGATATGGCGGAACCCCTCATTTAGATTTAGTAAGAAACCCTGTTGGGCATACTGTTTTTGGGCAAGTAATCGCTGGAATAGACGTTGTTGATAGTATTGCAGAAGTGGAATTAGAAGACCCTTTTAGTAATAGACCAATAGAAGATGTTATTATAGAAAGTGTAACTGTTGAAACTTACGGCAGTTAATTATAATGAATAATAGTTTTAAATTAAAAAGCCTGTGTTTTTGCATAGGCTTTTTAATACAACTTTAAAAAGGAAAAACCAATGAGTAAATATGATGAAGTATACTTGCAAATAGCCGAAAACATCTTGGAAAATGGATATTTTGGTGAAAATAGAACTATAAATAAAACTTATAAACTTCCTCACCAAGTAATGCAATTTGATTTAAGAAAAGAGTTTCCAATTTTAACGACTAAAAAATTGGCATTTAAAACAGCAATAAAAGAGCTTTTATGGATTTTTAAAGACCAAAGCAACGATGTTAAAAAATTGCAAGCTGAAAACGTACACATTTGGGATGAATGGATAATGCAAAATGGTACTATAGGGGAAAGTTACGGTTATGTAGTAAAAAAATATAATCAAATGGATGAACTCTTACATAATCTTAAAAATGACCCACAAAACCGTAGAATGATTATAGACCTTTGGCAAATACCCCATTTAAATAATGCACCTCTGCACCCTTGCTGTTTTCTAACAATGTGGGATGTTTCAGGGGATAGATTAAATTGTATGCTAGTTCAAAGAAGCGGAGATTGGCCATTAGGTGTACCTTTTAACACTACCCAATATGCAGTGTTAGTCTATTTGCTTGCCCAAGTTTCTAATTTAAAACCAGGGCTATTTACACACGTTATAAATAATGCACACATATATGAAAACCAAGTGCAAGGTATAAGAGAACAGCTAATGAGAAAAAATGAAGCTTATGAAGCACCTAATCTCGTTATAAATAAAAATATAAAAGATTTTTATGAGTTCACAGCAGATGATATTAATTTAGAAAATTATAAATATCATAAAGCTATAAAAATGGAGGTTAGTGTATAGTGAATATTATAGCTTGCATGGCTAAAAATAGAGTTATAGGAAAAAACGGAAAAATGCCTTGGCATATCAAAGAAGATTTAAAATATTTTAAAGAAAAAACTATGTATAAAACTATAATAATGGGCAGGAAAACATTTGAAAGCTTGCCTGGTCTTTTGCCTAATAGAAAACATATTATTTTAAGCCGAAAACCTTTTGATTCTGAATACCCGCAAATTGAAGTTACAAATTTAGAAGAAATTAAAAAAAATATTAAAGCTTATGAAGATGACTTTATAATTGGCGGCGGTGAAATTTATGAGAAAATGCTCCCATATGCTAAAAAGCTTTATATTACACTAGTAAATATAGAATTAGAGGGGGATACTTATTTCCCAAAAATAAATTACGATGAATGGAACTTAACAAAAGAAAGAGAAAGCAACAATGAGCAATACAACTATAAATTTCTAGTGTATGAAAGGAAAAATTTATGATAAACACAAAACCTCTTTCAGGATATATGGAGCTTTTACCAGGGGAACAAGTAGAATTTGATAGAATTAAAAAAATAATAGAAGAAACTTACGCTTCATATGGTTTCACTTTTTTAGATACGCCAGCAGTTGAAAGAAGAGAAGTGCTTATGGCAAAGGGCGGGGAAGAATTAGATAAGCAAATTTATTTTGTGAATAATGGTCTTTATTCTGAAAAAGAAAATGAAACAGCACTTCGTTTTGACCTTACAGTGCCACTTGCTCGTTACGTTTCAGAGCATTTTAACGATTTAACATTTCCTTTTCGCCGTGCACATATAGCAAAAGTATATAGGGGAGAAAGAGCCCAAAAAGGGCGTTTCAGAGAATTTTATCAATGTGATATAGATATAATAGGGCGTGATAAATTAAGCATAAATTATGATGCTGAAATACCTAGCATAATATATGAAATTTTTAAAAAATTAGATTTTGGAAAGTTCAAAATTAAAATAAGCAACCGAAAATTATTTAATGGTCTCTTTGATATTTTAAAAATTTCAGCACCAATAAATAAAACATTGCATATTTTAGACAAAATAGAAAAAATGTCTGAAAGCGAGCTTGAAAGTGAACTTAAAGAATTAGAGCTTAATGATTTTCAAATAAATGAGCTTAAAAAATTCATATCTATAAAAGGCAGCATTTCAGAAGTTATTAGCGGGCTAAAAAGTTTAAACATAGAAGATGAACTTTTTTTAGAGGGAATTTTAGACCTTGAAACAATTACAAATAGAATGTTAGATTTTGGTGTAAATAAAGATTATTTTGAATTAGACCTTAGTATTGTGCGTGGGCTTGATTATTATACTGGCACTGTCTATGAAACAGTTTTAGAAAATAGCTCTATAGGCTCTGTATGTTCTGGCGGGCGTTATGAAGCACTTACTTCTAATTATTCTAATCAAAAAATGCCTGGTGTTGGCATTTCGATAGGTTTAAGCCGTCTATTTTTTCAACTCAGAGAGATTGGAATAATAAAAGCTGAAAATAAAACTAATGCAAATGTAATAATAATTCCTGCTGAAAAAGAAAATATAAGTGGTGCTATTAAAGTTTCTAATTACTTGCGTGAAAAAGGCTTTAAAGTAGACATTATACTTGAAGAATCTAATATGAAAAAGAAATTTGCATACGTGGATAAGCTAAACCCTAAAAACACGGTAGTAATAAAAACTATTGAAAATAAAGAACTTATAAGCATACAGCAAAAGATTAATGGCGAAGTCTTTAAGAAAGAAGTTTCATTAGGGAACATTTTAGAAAGTTTGTCTTAATTACTTACAAAAATATTTGACGGTTTTTATAAAAAGGTTAGATTTGAAAAAAATGCCACTATTAAATTTATGGCTTGGGATATGTAATGTGGATATAAATAGATAATGCTAGTGAATGCATTGTCTATTTTTTATTTTTAAATCTTTTTAGATTTTTTTATAATCTATGTTAATGAAAATTTAATTTTATCGTATACCATTATAAATGAAGAAGTAAATAAAAAAGCAGATTTAGTATGTTCGGATATAAAGGCTCATCTTCACCACAGGTTGCTTTAATTAGAAACTAAAGTAATAATCCTAAAAAAAAATTTGTTTGACTTTTTAAATACATTGTGTTATAATATAGCTTAGTGCATTACCGCACTAATTAGGTTTGAAAAATATAAAGAGGCTATAAAGCTCACCTAAAAAGGCGTGTTCTGTATAAGAAAATTTAAACGGAGGGTACACAATGTACGCAATTATTAAAACAGGCGGCAAACAATATAAAGTTTCCGAGGGCGATGTTATTCGTGTTGAAAAATTAGAAGTAGAGGGAGACTACACTTTTAATGAAGTTTTAGCAATCTCTAAAGATGATGCTTTAACTTTTGGAACTCCAACTGTTTCTGGTGCTAGCGTTTCTGCTTCTGTAGTTAACCAAGGAAAGCATAAAAAAGTTATAGTTTATAAATTTAAAAAGAAAAAAGGCTTCCACAAGAAAAAAGGACATAGACAGCCTTATACAGAGCTTAAAATTAATTCTATAAATGGTTAAAAAATTACCTAAATCGTGTTTCATATGAAAGAAAATTTAAATAATAACCAAAAAAGTGAAAATGAAAGTCAAAAAATCGTTGAAATAGATTTGTATGAAAATGGATTTAAAGCTTACAATCATACAGATCCTATAATATGTGCTGCAATTTCAGCACTAAGTATAAACACTGTGAATAGTATTGAAGCTTTAACAAATGCAAAATTTACTTGCGAACATAATGAAGAGGGCGGCTTTTTAAAATTTTTATTAGAAGATAAAAATGAAAAAGCAAAGTTGCTGCTTGAAAGCTTCAAGCTAGGAATAAAGAGTATAAAAGAAAATTATCCGAAACAAATAAAAATTGAAGAATATTAAAAATTTATAGAAGGAGCATTGAAAATGTTAAAAATGAATTTAGCTTTTTTCGCTAGTAAAAAAGGTGTTGGTTCTACTAAAAATGGACGTGAATCAATGTCTAAAAGGCTTGGTGCAAAGCGTGCAGATGGGCAGGTTGTTTTAGCAGGAAATATATTATACACTCAAAGAGGTACTAAAATACACCCTGGAAATAATGTTGGGCGTGCAAATAACGATTCTTTATTTGCCTTAGTAGACGGGCGTGTTAAGTATGAAAGAAAAGGTAGAGACAAGAAGCAAGTTTCTGTTTATCCAGTTTAATAAAAGTAAAAGACGCACGCAAAGAAATAGTATTTAATTACACTTTTTTTACTATTTTCTAAATTGTTGCGTCTTTTATTTCTATGTTTGTAAAAACGTATAAATTTGTATGCAATAAATTCATAACTTTTAAAGACAAAGATTATTTAAACCGTTCGTTTTAAAAATTATTAAAAAGTTGGTTGTGAAAATTTTCCCTAAATTTAAGAAAGGAATTATAAATGTTTCTTGATAAAGCAAACATAAAAATAACGGGCGGTAACGGGGGCAATGGTTGTGTCTCTTTTTATCGTGCTCTTTATGTTCCAAATGGCGGGCCAGATGGTGGCGACGGTGGCAAAGGTGGCAGTATAATCTTTGAAGCTACAAAAGATTTAGGAACGCTTATGGATTTTAGATACAAACGACACTTTAAAGCAGATAACGGGGAAGATGGCAAAAGAAACAATATGAGCGGAAAAGCCGCTGAAGATTTAATAATAAAAGTGCCAATTGGAACTATTATTAGAGAAGAAGAAACAAACCAAATAATGGCTGATTTAAGTTATGATGGCGAGCAACGTATATTAATAAAAGGCGGCAAAGGTGGCAAAGGAAACCAACATTTTGCAACGGCAGTTCGCCAGGCTCCTAAATATGCCCAGCCAGGGCAAAAAGCTAGAGAATATAATATTATTTTAGAGCTTAAATTAATAGCTGATATTGCAATAATAGGTATACCAAATGTGGGGAAAAGCACTCTTTTAGCTATGGCTACTAATGCAAACCCTAAAATAGCTAACTATCATTTCACTACTCTTTCAC
>WRFW01000119.1 GCA_009787435.1 Defluviitaleaceae bacterium | reverse complement strand
GGGGGCGGGAAATATCAATGCCTGCCCCTATCGCCGCCGCTATTGGCTCTTCAATTACAAAAACTTGCCTAGCACCTGCTTGCCTAGTTGCATCTTCAACTGCTCTTCTTTCAACTTCTGTAACAGCTGAAGGAACACAAACAGCTATTCTAGGCTTTAATAAAAGCGGTTTGCCGCCTATAGCTTTTTCTATAAAATGTTTAAGCATTTTTTCAGTCATATCATAGTCTGAAATTACCCCCTCACGCAAGGGGCGAACAGCAACTATATTCCCCGGTGTTCTACCTAGCATTTTTCTAGCTTCTTCACCAACGGCAAGAACTTTATTAGTATTTTTGTCAATAGCTACTACAGAAGGCTCATTTAAAACTATACCTTTTCCTTTTATATAAACTAGAACATTTGCCGTTCCCAAATCAATGCCTATATCTGCACCTATCATTTGTTTATTTTATTCTCCTTAAAAAATTAATTAATATGAAACATAAAGCGAAAATTAACACACTTACTATAAAGTTATAGAGCGGCTTTAACCACTCTGCTTACCAACCATGAAAAAACTATAATAAATGTGTTAAATAATTTTATTTAATTGCTGCTCAAATAAGAAATAGCTTTTTGAAGCTGAATATCTTCTTCAAGCTCTAGAGTTGAAAGCCTAGCACTTTGTGCTGAATCCATTTCAACTACTATATCTGGAGTTAAGCCATAGTTATTTATAGCTTGCCCATTTGGTGTATAGTAAGTTGCAATAGTCATACGCACGGCACTTCGGTCTGGAAGCACAAAAAAATCTTGAACGCTTGCTTTCCCAAAGCTTGGCTCGCCAATTAAAGTTCCAACGCCATGGTCTTGAATTGCACCTGCTAACACTTCAGAAGCAGAAGCAGAATTGCCATTAATTAAAACTACCATAGGTATTCCTAAGTGTGCCGGAGTTGAAGTAAAGTCTGTTCTTCTTCCATTTGCATCATTCATAAAAAGTATAAGCCCCTCTGGCACTAGCCTTTGAGCAATATGAACTACAACATCTAATCTGCCGCCTGGGTTGTTACGAACGTCTATTATTAAACTTTCCATGCCATCTTCTGTGAGACTGTCAAGAGCTTCTATAAATTGGCTGCGGCTAACTTCTCCAAATTCAGTTAAGCGTATATAGCCGATATTATCTTCTAAAAGCTCATAAGAAACTGTTGGCACTTCAATTACTGCCCTTGTAACATCAACATTAAAAGTTCTATTTTCATCTTCTCTATAAACGGTTAATGTAACTATTGTTCCCGCTTCGCCAGTTATCATACTTATTGCCATTTCAAGAGTATTGCCACGAATATCTGCCCCGTCTACATGGGTTATTATATCCCCTGGCACAATTCCCGATATATAAGCAGGTGAATTTGGGAAAGGGAAAGTAATTAAAACACCGCCATCAGGGGCTTCCGCAACACTTGAACCAATTCCAACAAAAGTGCCCCTTGCTTGGTCTAAAAAGCGTTCAAATTCATCTACAGTTAAATAAGAAGTGTATCTATCACCAACACCTTCTAGCATACCTCTAAAAATACCGTCTCTAATACTTTGATAATTTAACTCGCCTGCGTAATTTTGTTCAAGAAGAGATTGTATAATTTCTATTTTTTCATAAATAGGTAAATTTTCATTTATATGGCGGCGATATAAAACAATGCCCCCATTTACTACAGTGTAAGTCCAAACGAGCATTATTGCCCCTAAAAGTATACCTTTTAAAAAAGTTTTTTTCTCTTTATTCCGTTCATTTTTAACAATACTTTCATTTTCAGTTCCCAAGATATGTATCCCCCTTATTATTTACCCGCCACAAATATATTTATTAGGTGTATCCAAAACTCCCTTTGGTCGTTTTTCACCCAAGATAGCCCAAAAAATATGAGATATCTTTAACGTATCTCTCAAAAGCTTTTAGAGACACTCTATTATTAAACTATATTATATATGTTTCTATTTTAACACATTTTTTAAGCTTATTCAAGAAGTTTTTTAAGTTAATGAAACTAAACCTTGGCTAAGTTCCTGAATTTTTTCAAGAAAACTTTAAGAATGCCCAAGCACTATTAAGATGTTACCTTTGATATAAGTATTCTTCTAAAATTAAACCATTTTCAAAAATTACTGTTGCGGATTCTATGCCAACATATCTAATGTGCCACGGTTCATAAACAAAGCCCGTTTCTGCTTCCCTATAAGGTAAATAACGGACTATGTAGCCAAATCTATGGGCGTTATTGCCTACCCAAGCACCCTCTGGCGTGCGGCTGAAATCTTCTACAAGCCAGCCATTTACTGAAGCACTAGTTACATCTAAAGCGAGCCCTGTTTGGTGTTCGCTATGCCCTGGCCAAGCACTTACACGCTCTGCTTCTGTGCGACCCATCCTATCAACCGCGTTTTGGTGAACTGTTACTTGCCTTGCAAAACTACGGTAACCGCTTCTAGCCCAAAGAACTAAGCCTGCTTCTTCATAAGCCGCTCTAAACATATTTTCAGCGGCAGTTGCTGCTGTATCCCTCATTAAAATTCTGGAGCTTTGCGGAGCGGGCACATTATACCAATCTAAAACATCTATTAGTCTTAAATCATAAGGGGAAAAATAGTTTGGCAGGCGGTTTGTTCTATTTACTAAAACTAAAGTATCATAAGGGTCTGGAACTAGTCTAATTCCTGCATAGTAGTTATAATAAATATATGTATGCGGCTCATTTTCTTCATAATAATCTTCTTGGTGCTCACCTAAAAGAATAAATTCATTGTTAGGGTCTGAACCGTCTATTTGGGTGCTTTCTAATATTTCAGAGTTATAAAGCTCGCCTGTTGTAGGAAGCTCTGTACCTTGAATAGCTTCACCTGAACTTATGAGTGCATTTGCTATCCAAAAAGTTAAGCCGACGCTTAAGCTTGCAAATATCGCTAAGCGGATTTTAACATTTTTTCTTTTAACTCTTCTTTTACTTCCTCTTCTCCTAGGAGCAGTTCCTAGAGAGCCTCTACCCCTATTTACACTTCCTCTTTCGTACATTAAAAACCCTCCTATTTTAGCCCTCTTTGCGAGTATAATTATCTTTTGACTAAGAACACAAAACTTAATAAGTCCATTTTACCACATAATTCGGTAAATTACAAGTTGGAAAAGATTAAAAAAAGATTGACATACAAAAAAAATTATGATACAATTAATCCAATTTGTTTAATAAAAATATCAATCTAATATGTTTAAAAATTTAATAATCATTTTACTACACGACCCAAAAAACTAAGTTCTGTAAATACGGTGGATAGTATTTTGTTCATTATAAAGCGGAATAAGATTTTAAACAAAATCTATACTTGCTGCAACTCTAAGAGGGGGAAATACCTAATGAAAAAATACTTTGCAACATTATTAATTTTTATACTAGGCTTTACTACAACAGAATTAAGAGGCGAAAGTTCAGAAAAAAATTATAAATTAAACGACTACCAACTGGAAATTGATATTCCCATTTACAATTTTCAAGAACATTTAGTTTATAATTTAGACGAAGTTATAAACTATGAAATTATAAACATAAACGGTGTTCCTATGTTATTTGTTGTTTATGAAGATTTTCTAGGCGGATTAACTGAAGTTGTATATTTACTAGAAAATAGCCATGGTAAAATGGCTATAAAATACACTTATGATAGGGAAGCTTTGGATTATTATTTTATAGAAAAAATGGTATCTGTTTCTAATCATAGGTTATATAGCCTAATTGGAGCAGCACCTATAAATAAGTTATGGGATAGTACTGTATCACCAGTTGAAACTTATTTAAGTTACAATATTTCAGCATTTAGAACTGTATATGAAAGATATGCAGTTTCGAACATCTCAAAGTTAAAACAATGCAATATTAGAAGTTGAATTTGATGCTATGATAGATATTAATCTTGCACTTTTAACATACGATGCAAGAATATCTGTAAGAAACGGTTTTATACGTGGTATTTCAAGGTTTGCTAACACTGAACACATAGCATTATCTGAAAATATAACGAGATACGGCATCTCATTAAATTTTAGCTTTCCATGGGCAGTTGGTGCTACTATATCTGGCAATACACAAACTTGGCAATCAGGTGTTGTTAGAAATGCTGTTATGGTTACTCGCCATAGACCCGCATTTTCTGGAAGTTGGATTGCTAGACCAATAACTGCTAGAAATTTAGTTTCTATAGTTAGTTCTGCAGATATAGCTGCTAGAACTGGTAATACTGTTAATATACACACTGCTAATAACAGTGTTATATTAGGTGCTTGGTAATAGTTTAGATAGCAAAATATAAATCAAAAACTAACCACTATTTTGGGTCGTGTGGTAAGATGATTAATTTTTACATAAACTATTTTTTAGAATTAAAATCAAAAAAAGAGCCTTTCGGCTCTTTTTTAAGCTATTTCTTTCATGCCCTCTTTTATTGCTTCAATATTAAGAGGGATTAACTCTGGTCTTCTAGTTTTAAATTTTTCATTTAAAATTTGCTCTATATCTTCTAAAGTGAATAACTCAGTTCTTTTTAAGAAACCCGAAAGCATAACCATATTTGCAACTTTTGCGTTGCCCATTCTATTTGCTATATTAGTTGCATCTATATCAACTTTGCCTTTATGAGAGATTGGCTCTAATATAAGGCTAGAGTTAACGTATATTTGCCCATCTTCTTTTACGCTATCTTCAAATTTTAATATTGAAGCCTCATTCATAGCAACTAAAATATCTATATCCGATGCTACTATTGGGCTTCCTATTGGCTTATCTGAGATGATAACACCGCAATTTGCAGTACCACCTCTCATTTCTGCCCCGTAAGATGGCATCCATGTTACTTGTTTGCCTTGGTTCATTGCAATATTTGCAACTATTTGCCCTAATGTTAAAACACCTTGGCCGCCAAAGCCTGAAAAAATTATTTTTGTTGTTGCCATAGTAATTAGTGCACCTCCTTAAGTTTTAGAATTAGATTATGAAGCTGCTGGGAATTCACCCTCATCTTTATAAATACCTAGTGGGAAATATGGTATCATCGTTTTTTCAACGAAGCCAAGAGACTCAACAGGAGACATATTCCAACCTATAGAACAAGTTGAAAGAAGCTCTACCATGCTGAAGCCTTTGCCGTCTATTTGGTTTTGGAATGCTTTTTTAATAGCCGCTTTTGCTTTTCTAATATTAGGTATGTTGTGTGTACTAACTCTTTCGATATAAGTTGTGCTTGGAATTTGTGCTAACATTTCTGAAACACGGATTGGCTTGCCCATTTTAAATTCTTGCCTACCTGTTGGGCTAGTTGCTGTTTTCATATCTACTAAAGTTGTTGGTGCCATTTGCCCACCAGTCATCCCATAAATTGCATTGTTTATAAAAATAACTGTTATATTGTCCCCTCTGTGGGCTGCATGAACTATTTCTGCTGTTCCTATAGCTGCTAAATCGCCATCGCCTTGGTATGTGAAAACTACTTTATCTGGGTTAGTACGTTTTGCACCTATTGCAACTGCCGGTGCTCTACCGTGTGAAGCTTGTATTCCATCACAATTAAAATATTCATAACTCATAACGCTACAACCAACAGGGGCAACTGCTATTGCTTTCCCTAAAAGGTCCATTTCCACTAAAACTTCACCAATTAGCTTGTGTATAACACCGTGTGTACAACCTGGGCAATAGCTAAGCGGCTGGTCTGTTAACCCCTCTGTTTTTTGATATACTATTTTAGACATAAATCCCCCTCCTTTTATTGTATT
>WRFW01000118.1 GCA_009787435.1 Defluviitaleaceae bacterium | reverse complement strand
TATTTTTTCAGACTTTTATACACATTGGTGTGGTTACTAGCATTTTGCCTAACACAGGTATAAATCTTCCTTTTATTAGCCACGGTGGTAGTTCTATGTGGGTTTTAATGATTACTATGGGTATAGTAATGAACGTCTGCACTACTAAACCTAAAAAATCTATTTTTGATGACGAGGAGGACTAAAATGAAAATAGCATTTGTTGCACATGATAGCAAAAAAAAGCTTATGGAAAACTTATGTATAGCTTACAGGCACATTTTATTAAAACATGAGATATACGCAACAGGCACTACCGGGGAATTAATAAAAACAGCTTGCAGCATACCAGTTCACCAATACCTTTCTGGAAAGCTTGGTGGGGAACACCAATTAGGTGCTCAAATAGGGCATAATGATATAGATTTAGTAATTTTTTTAAGAGACCCTATTCGCCCAGCTTCATACGAGCCAGATATTAATTCAGTATTAAAGCTTTGTGATATTCATAACATACCGCTTGCGAGCAATCTTTCAACCGCAGAAATTTTACTTAGAAGCTTAGATAGAGGGGATTTAGATTTTAGAAATTCAAAATAGACACATGTAAATAAATAAAATAAAAAACCAAACTCTTTTAAAGGTTTGGTTTTTTATTTTATTTATTTTTTGAACTTTTTTCTATTGCTTCCCATAGTCCGTTTAAATAAGCAACACCCATAGCTCTATCGTATAAGCCATACCCTGGTCTTGCTTTTTCTCCCCAAACCATTCTACCATGGTCTGGACGCATTAGCCCGCTGTAGTTTATATCATGCAATGCTTTTACTAGTTCAAACATATCTATAGAGCCATCTTTTGATAAGTGAGAAGCTTCATCAAAAACGCCTTGCTCATGAATTTTTACATTTCTTAAATGCACAAAATTTATTTTTTTGCCAAATTTTCTTATCATATTTGGTAAATCATTATCTTGCCTTGCACCTAAAGAACCAGAGCAAAAAGTTAAACCGTTGCTTTGGCTATCTACTAGATTTAAAATTTTTTCTATATTTTTTTCTGTAGTAGTTATTCTTGGAAGCCCAAAAATTCCCCATGGCGGATCATCTGGGTGGATAGCAAGTTTAACGTTATATTCTTCTGCAACTGGGATAACTTCCTTTAAAAAATGCTCTAAATGGGCGAAAAGGTCGTCTTCTGTAATGCCCTTGTATCTTTTAAAAAGTTCTTTAAGCATAGGAAATTTTTCTTTTTCCCAACCAGGTAAAGAGTAACCCCTAGCTTCGCCATTTATCCATTCAAACATTTCTTCGGGTGTTTTTCCCTCTATTATGTTTTTATCATAAGAAAGCACATTAGAACCGTCTTTCAAAACTTTTGCCAAATCAGACCTTGCCCAGTCAAAAACAGGCATAAAGTTATAGCATATCATATTTATTCCCGCTTCGCTTAAGTTTTTAATACATTCTTTATAATTTTTTATTAGCCTTGGTGTGTCTTCTCCCTTTAGTTTAATTTCTTCATGAATGTTCACACTTTCAATTCCTAAAAGTTTTAAACCATTAGCTTCTATTAATTTTTTTCTTTCTAAAATCTTTTCTAAACTCCAAACTTCGCCGACCGGTATTTCTTGCAAAGCAGAAACGACACCAGCCACATTTGGAATTTGTCTAATATATTCTAAGCTTACACTATCATCATTAGGTCCAAACCACCTTAAAGTTGATTGCATTTCTAAAACTTCCTTTCATATGGCTATGCCCAATACTTATTTAAAGTATTTTGGATAGCTCCTTTTTCTCTGTTCATTTCATCAAAATAAGTTTTAATTTTCGGTGCCAATGCTATTATATTTATCCCAAAAATATCGCTTCTTCTAAGCAAGCTTATAGCGTCTATAGGCAGTTCATTTCCCAATTTGGTGTATTCAAAAATACTTGTTAGTTCTTGTAAGTTTGGGTCTGGGCTAAGCTCTAATTGGTTTGCTTCATCATCTATTTTGCAAAGGTATTTAAACCAGCCCGCTATAAAAAATGGTATTGCAGAAAGTTCGCTTATATCTTTCTTTTTTGTTTGCATAGTTTTCAGCACTTCACCAAATCGAACAGGAATTTTTAAAGATGTGTCTGTTGCAATTCTTTTCGGTGAATCTGGTATAAATGGGTTAGGAAATCTTTTTTCTAAAACTTCATCTAAAAAGGCTTTCGGGTTTATGATTATAGGGTCTGGCACAAAAGGCAAGCTTTCATTATAACCGCACTCTTTAATTAAGTTTACTATAGCTTTATTTTTCATAGCTTCATAAACGAAATCTATTTTAAGCAATGAACCAAAAATTGCAATTATAGTGTGAAGAGGGTTTAAGCAAGCACCTACTTTCATTTTTTCTATATTTTTAACTGTTTCTCTATTAGTGAAAAGAATGCCCGCTTTTTCAAGCAGAGGCTTTCCGTTTGGAAAAATATCTTCTATTATTAAATATTGTGCTTCTTCTGCATTCACAAAAGAAGCAACATTTTTTATTATTTCTATATCTTCATAACCATCTTTAGCTAAAATTTTAGCAACTTCGTTGCTAGGGTAGGGAGTTATTTTATCTATCATAGTAATTGGAAAGCTAACTTCTTTTTCTAAATATTGTAGAAACTCTTTTGGTGCATCTAGAAACTTTGCTCTTTCAAATATTAAGTTTTTTAAAATATCACCATTGTTAGCTAAGTTGTCCATACTTACTATAGCTATAGGGGTTTTATTTGCTAAAAAACGCTCATAAAGCATTAGTTCTATGAAAGAGGGAACAGAAGTTTCATCTGAATTGTATCCCTTTTCTGTAATAGTTAAGCTTATAATTTGCAAGCTTTCCTTTTTGCCAAGCTCTAAAATATATTTGCTATCTTCTTGTAAAGAAGTGCTTTCTACCATGCTTGCTACTATATTTTTCAAAATATCGCCATTTGATTTTAAAGTTACTGCTAATGTTAAATTTTCAAAACGCTTAAATGGCTTTGGCGTTCTATCAACTAATATTATTCCACTATTAGAAAGTCCATCTTCAATTAATTTTTGCATAGATAGGGCAGGGAATGCCCTAAATATATTGCCAGCCCCAAAATGAATCCAAGCAGAGTTTTCTTTCGTGTTTTTTGTAATTTTTTCTATATCAAATTTAGGTAAAATAAAACCTTTTTCTTGCCAATCTTTATTTTTTAATGATTCTCTAGTTAGCTTCATAATTTAGTCCCTAAACCAAGTTTCTAAAATTTGAGTATTCCCAAAATGCCAATTTTCACCTTGCCCAGAAGTTCGTATACCCTCAATATAATATATGGTTACCGAGTTATGAAAACGTACAGAAAACACACCATAAAAATTTAGGGGGTCTATTCTAGTGATTATAGGCGTTGCTGAATGGTATAAACTATCTATAAAATATTCTGAAACTTGGTTTTTAATTATAGAAGCTAATACATATGGTGCAGGAAGAAGAGTATCTAAATTTACTTGTAAGTCAGGGGCTTCTGAATCAAATATAATACCGTCTAAAACTAGCTGTATTCCTGTTATATTAGCTGGTAAGCTATTCCCCTCTTGTGGGCTAAATATAATATCTGTGCCCCCGGCACCTGATAGTATTTCAGGGAATAAAAGCATTGAACTACCATCTGCTGTTGATATTAAAAGCCCTGCATCTAATACTGTTTCTATTATATCTCCATCAAGATTTTGCCCCTCTATAATCATTACAAAGTTTTCTCCAAACCTTGCCATTCTTAAAAGTGTAAGAGTTCCACTATCTGTTTCTATATTTATTCTGTTTTCTATCGTGTTTGCCATAAGCCCAGAAACATCTACAAGCTCATTTATAGCTTCATAAACAGTTACTCTTGGAAAACGTATATAAATATTGCCGGATAAATTATTTAAAGCTGGAAATTCAAGCCTGCCCATTCTCATAGAATCTAAATAATAAGATGTGTGCGAAAGGGGCACTAAATCTCTTGCTCCTTGGGTAAGTATAGCATTTTCTATATATGGAACTGCATCACCTTTAATAGTGTAATATACAACGCTTCTAACTGGTGTGAAATAGCCGCCTGTTAAAGCGAACTCGGTGTATTCAATTTGTTTACTAGTTCTTTGATGTATGTGGCTAGTTGGCACAGAAACTATAGTTCCTGTAAATTCAAGTGGAAAAATGGCTTCTTCAAAAGTGTTATTGTCTGTAATCGTTAATATAGCACCTGCTGCATCGTTATATAAGGCGTTAAAAATAAGCATATTTGGGTGTGTATTAACGAAAAAGCTATGGTCTGGGTTATATTCTCTTCCAATATCGTCTATTAAAGATACAGAAAAATTGCTCCAGTCTATTTCTTCATCGAAAAAGAAAGTTGTATTTAAATTATCTAACACCATTGAATTTAAGAAAAAATTATTTTGCCCTGCGGCTCTTCCCTCTTGAACGAAAATAAAGTTAGAATTGCTAACAGTAACCCCTCCATTTGAAGAACCAATATGTATTGAATCTTCAAAATCTCCAAAAAGAGCTTCTCTTTCTTGCTCTGGTGCTAAATGCCTAGCACCAGTAAAGCCTATAAAAATTGCGGCTGCTGCCGAAGCTGCTAAAAAAACCGTAAAGCCTACAGATTTTTTACGCTTTCTTTGTGGTCTAGCTTGAGATTGCTGTTTATTTATTCTTTGTTCTCTAACCTTTTTAAGTCTTTCACGGTTATTTTCGTTTTCTTCTTCAAAGCTATTTGGCTGTATATTATTTTGTGCATTTTGTTTCACGATAGAAGCTAATAAAGATTTTTCAACTTCTTCTAATATATTTTCTTTTGGTAAATTTCTATTATTTTCATCAATGGAACTTCCTGCTTGGGACTCTGCTAAAGTTTGAGCAAGTAAAGATTCTAAATATTCTTCTTCTTTTTCAGACATCACTTGCGGACCAACATCTTGAGGGGTATTATCTTCTTCTATTTGCTCTTCTTCTATTTCAACAACTGCTCTTTTTGAATTTTCAAGAATAGCTTCTTCGGATGGTATATTTGAAACGCTTGTAAGCTCTTGTTCTGTTTTAATGCTAGGCTGTTTTTTTTCTTCTTTATTAGTTTTTTCAGAAGTTACTTCTTTATTGCTGTTATCTTCATTAACAGGTTTTGAAGTTTCTTTTTCATAGGCTTCGTTTTTTTCAAAGCCATTTTCTTCATCTTCTAATATGTTTAAAAAAGAGCCAACATCTTCTACTTCTTCCATTTCTCTTAATTCTGCAGCTAGGGTAGATTCTAAAAGAGCTATTAAATCGCTATCTGAAATATCATCATCGTCTATATTTTCTGTGTTTTCAACATTATCTTTTTGATTTTCATTATTTTGTTCATTTTCTTTACTTTGGCTTAAACCGCTTTCAGCAGTGTTAACACTGTCTAATTCATTCAAGCTATTCCGTAATTTTTCTAATTCTTTTTCGTCCATCTTTAAAACTCCTCGTTTGGGGTATAAAATTTATAATCAAATCTAAATAAATATTGCAAAAAATGCAAGCAAAGGTCCTAAAATCATTAAAATAACTAATATAATAGCTAATGTTCTTGCTAGTTTTTTATTACCTTTTTTATTTATTGCGTTCACTAATTTTGCTGAGCCTCTCACTTAGGCACCTCCATTTTTGTTTTTATTTAAAAAATCTAAGAACCGAGTTTGTATTGCTTTTTCTTCATATCTTTTTTCTATAGTCGATATGTAAAGATTTGTTTTTGCTCTAGTTATAGCAACATAAAATAGTCTTCTTTCTTCTTCTATTTGTTCTTTAGTAT
>WRFW01000117.1 GCA_009787435.1 Defluviitaleaceae bacterium | reverse complement strand
GAGTGTACATTAGTACATGACCGAATTTACGAAGAAATTCAACGCCGTATTAATACAATTTAACCACACCACACCGATTTGGAGGAAAAGAAAAACTTGCTAGCTCAAACTTTTATTCTGCTCATTTTTATACTAATAAATGGTATTGTTACAGGGGCAGAATTGGCTATACTTTCTACAAACAATGCAAAACTTAATAAAGAAAGGGAAGAGGGAGACAAAAAGAAGAAACAAAAAGTTGACCTTATACTAACCTTAAGGGATAATAGCTCCTTTTTACCTAGTATAGCTATTGCATATACTTTAATAGGAACTTTTACCGGTGTTTTTAGTAGCACCGTTTTTGCTGCACCATTAATTGCATGGCTTTTAAGCTTTGATTATTTTTATTCTATAATAGGAAGTGCCTCTATTGAAAGCATTGTAGTTTTAATTATAACTATTGGTGTTAGTATCGTCTCTATTATATTTTCTGAAACTGTGCCTAAAAGAATTGCCCTAAGCTACCCAGAAAAAACTGCTTTGATTACTATAAAAAGCGTTTATATTCTTTGCAAAATTTTAAAGCCATTTTCCTTTATACTAGGAAAAGCCGCAACTGCTATTACTAAAATTATGCGTATAAAAGAAAAAGATAGAGATGAACCTGCTTCAGAAGATGATATTAGAATAATGGTTGAAGATAGTGTAGTAAATGAAGATGAAAAGGAAATGATAGAAAACATTTTCGATTTAAACGATACTATAGTTGAAGAGATTTCAACACACCGAACCGAAATAATATCTTTAAATGTGGACCATACAGAAGAAGAACTTCAAGAAGTTTTAAGAAGCGAGCATTCAAGAATTCCTGTGTATGAAGAAAATATAGACAATATTATCGGCATACTACACGTTAAAGACGTTATGAAAGAACTAATAAAAGATATGTCTCTAAAAGACATAAACACTTCTAGCATAATTAGAGAGCCTTATAAAGTGCCGCACTCTAAAAAAATTAACGAACTTCTAGGTGAAATGCAAGCTAGTAAAAAACAAATAGCGATAGTTATAGATGAATACGGCGGCACATTTGGTATAGTAACAATGGAAGATATTATAGAAGAAGTTATAGGTCCAATTTTTGATGAATATGATAACGAAACAAAAAATATCGAAGAAGCTTTAGACGGCAAACTAATAATAAACGGTATAACTCCAATAGAAGATGTTGAAGAAGTAATCAATTTTTCTTTTTCAGAAGAAGATAAAAAAGATTATGATACAATCGGCGGTTTTATAATAGGGCGGCTAGGTAGAATTCCAACGAACGAAGAAGATGTTTCATATACTTATAAAGATAGTGTAGTTTTTGAAATAAGGGGCATTTATGAAAATCGCATTCAAGAATTAATAATAACAATTTTAGATAACACAGAAGAACTGGGAGAAGAAAACTAATGTTACTTACGTTAATAAATATAGATTTGGACGTTCTATTTCCGGGAACAGAAGTTTCTTTTGAAATTAAAGGCGAGCAAAATATTAAAATTTTTAAAATTATGTGTGAAAATAGAGACTCTATTTTTGCTTCTGCTGAAGAAGAAAGCATTGGCAGCGTCTATAAAATAGGAATTATAGCAGGTGTAAAAAATGTAGATATAGTTTCAAAAGATAATGCACACGTTACACTATATGGGAAAGAACGAGGTGTAATTAAAGAAGTTATCCATAAAAACAATAGTGTTTATGTGAATGTTTCAGCTTTAAAAGACTTTGAAATTCCACACACAGAAGATAAAGAGCAAATATTGTCCCTAATTCGGACAAGTTTTAGAAATTATATGAGAAATATCCAAATTCCAAAGCCTATTTCACAATTTATACTTAAAAGCAATGATATTGCAGCAATCTCTTACCATTTGGCGGCGATAATAGAAACGCCAACTGTAGAAAAGCAAATTATATTGGAAGAAAGGCACCCTGTGGAACGCATTCATTTATGTTTGCAATCAATGCAAAAAAGATTAGAGGGCGTTTTGTTAGGGCAAAAGGTTGCTTTAGAAGCTAGGAAGTCTATAGAAAAAAATAATCAAGATTACTACTTAAGAGAGCAAATGCAAGTAATCAAGAAAAAACTAGGCGAAGATGAAGACCAAGAAGAAGATATAGAGCAGGGGATACTCGCTTTAGAAGAAAAACTTGGTGAAAATTCCAAAGTAGTTTTAAAATTGAAACGTGAATTTAAAAAATTAAAAAGAGGGCCTGCAAACACTCAAGACGCAAACCTTACACGTGAATATTTAGAAGTTGTGCTTGATTTGCCTTGGGGAGATAAAAGCGAAGAAAATTTTGATTTTAAAAATGCCGAAGAAATTTTGGAAAAAGACCACTATGGGCTTTCCAAAGTAAAAGAAAGGATTTTAGAATTTTTAGCAGTTCGTTATAAAAGTGGCTTTAAAAATTCACCTGTTATATGTTTAGTTGGGCCGCCGGGTGTTGGGAAAACTTCTATAGCTAGAAGTATTGCCGGGGCAATAGGGCGTGAATATGTACGTATATCTCTAGGTGGCGTTCACGATGAATCCGAGATAAGAGGTCATAGAAAAACTTATTTAGGTGCTATGCCAGGGCGTATAATATATGCGCTTCGCCAAGTGAAAAAAGATAATCCGCTAATTCTTTTAGATGAAATAGACAAGCTTGGGCAAAATAGCCATAGAGGAGACCCAGCTTCTGCCCTTTTAGAAATTTTAGATAGAGAGCAAAACAAAGAATTTAGAGACAACTATTTAGAGCTTGGCTATGACATTTCAGACTGTTTATTCGTTTGTACCGCAAATTCTTTAGATAATATACCGTACGCTTTAAAAGATAGATTAGATATTATTCAACTTTCTACATACACTTTTGAAGAAAAAATGCAAATAGCAATTAAATATTTAATTCCAAAGCAAAAAGAAAAAAATGCCGCTGAATTAGTTATAGAAGAAGACGCAATAGAAGAGCTAATAAAGGGCTACACGAAAGAAGCTGGTGTTCGCCAATTAGAAAGGCAAATTGAAGCTTTATGTAGAAAAGTTGTTAAAAAAGAAATATCTTCTAATGAAAAAGTACAATTAATCAAAAAAGATGATATTAGCAAATATCTAGGTGCTAGAAAGTTTAGAGACAAAAATGCTATATCTGAGCCAGAAGTTGGAGTAGTGCGTGGGCTTGCATATACTGCTTTGGGTGGTGAAACTCTTAGTATAGAAGTTAGTAAATCGCCTGGAAAAGGGCGTTTTAAGCTAACTGGCAATATAGGTAAAGTTATGAATGAGAGTATGTCTGCCGCTTATTCTTTAGTTCGTGCGAAAAGCGAAGAACTAGGTATAGACGAAAACATATATAATGATACCGATATTCACATTCATATACCAGAGGGTGCCACCCCGAAAGATGGTCCGTCAGCAGGGGTAACTATGGCAACCGCACTTGCAAGCGTGCTTACAGACACGCCAGTAAATAATAAAGTCGCCATGACTGGTGAGATTACTCTCCGTGGTAAAGTGCTTCCTATAGGGGGGCTTAAAGAAAAAATATTAGCTGCAAAATCTGTTGGAATTGAAAAAGTTATACTCCCAGTGGATAACGAAGGCGACCTTTCAGAATTAGAAGACTACATTAAAGAAGGGCTTGAGTTCGTGCTTGCAAAAGATATTTCAGATGTTTTTTCTCACGCATTAGTGAGATAATTGTTGATAATTAAGAAGTTTAAAAGCAAGCGAGAAAATGGCAACATCAAGATAGTCTTTTAAAAAGGCTTAATACGTAACAGTTACTAACGAGGAAAATTATTAATAAATGAAGAAACTTGCAGAAACTATATTAAAGGAATCGTACGGGAAAGATGCGTTCTTTAGAGACGGGCAATATGAAGCTATAGAATCTACTTTAAAAAAAAATAGAACTATTGTAGTCCAAAGAACGGGTTGGGGTAAATCACTAGTTTATTTTACTTCAACAAAACTAAGCAGAATATATGGCAGAGGCACAACTATAATAATTAGTCCATTATTAGTTTTAATGGAAAATCAAATAGAAGCTGCTAAAAAACTTAAACTAAAGTGTGGAATTTTAAATTCAACTGTTAGAGATAAATATGAAAGGGCAAAAGTTTTAGAAAATTTAAGAAGAAACGCATACGATGTGTTTTTCATTAGCCCCGAAACTCTCTTAAGTGATGAATTACAAGGCATAATCTCAAGAATTGATATAGGCATGTTTGTTATAGATGAATGCCACTGTATATCAGATTGGGGGCATGATTTTAGACCAGAATACGGCAGGCTATATGAAATAATGGAAATGCTGCCTGGTGATGTGCCAATATTAGGCACAACTGCAACTGCTAACAATAGAGTAGTAGAAGATTTAAAAACTCAATTTGGCGAAAATACTTTTATCTCAAGAGGGCCTTTGACGAGAGAGTCAATGTCTATAGAAATAGTTAAGCTTGCTAATAAAGCTTATAAATATTCATGGCTCGCTAAAAATATACCGAATTTGCCTGGTTCTGGCATAGTATATTGTTTAACTAGAAGAGACTGTGAAGCTTTGTCAGAATTTTTAAATGAAAGAGGAATAAACGCAAGACCTTATTATTCAGATGCTAGGAAAGACGAAGATAACACTTTAACAGAAAAACTTTTTTTAGAAAATAAGATTAAAGTTATCGTTGCTACTATTAAATTAGGCATGGGGTATGATAAATCCGATATTGGATTTGTTGTGCATTTTGGGAAGCCTAAAAATGTAGTTGAATATTACCAACAAATTGGTAGAGCAGGGCGTGGAATTCCGGATTCTTATTGCTATTTACTTTCAAGCCCAGAAGACGACCAAATTCATAACTATTTTATAGACAATACTTTTCCGACAGAATATGAAGCGACTAGAATTGTTAATGTTATAGAAAAAAGCGAAAACGGCATAGCGAGAAC
Organism: Defluviitaleaceae bacterium; assembly: GCA_009787435.1. Classification (GTDB taxonomy): domain Bacteria; phylum Bacillota; class Clostridia; order Lachnospirales; family UBA5962; genus WRFW01. The sequence goes on along the minus strand of WRFW01000117.1, from coordinate 833 downwards.
TAATATTACAAAATTGATTAATATTAGAAAAACTAAGCTAGAACGCTTTTTGCCTATATTAGTTAAAGAAAAGGTGATTTATAAACAAGGCAGGAAATATTATAGAACTAAAGAGCCTTTTAACTACAACGGTGAATATTATGAAAAAATCTCAGAAACTAAGCGTATAGAGCTTAAAGAGATGACAAACTATATAGGAACTAAAGATTGCCTTTCAAAATTTATAGTTTATGCATTAGATGATAAAACAGCGAACGACTGTGGTAAATGTGCAAATTGCTTAAAGCGAGGAATATTGCCAAATGTAGTTTCAGATAAATTTTATGAAGATGAGTTGTTAGAAATTTGGGAATATTTAAATAGAATGTATTTAAATATAGAGCCTAGAAAGTTATGGACAGACAAAACGAGAGTTCCGAACCCAAACCACCAAGGTTATGCATTAGCTAAGTATGGGGAAAGTGGCTATGGCGAGTTAATTAAAAAAGATAGAGAAAGCGAACTTAAATATAGACAAGTTTTAGTTGATAAAACTTGTGAATTTATAAGAGAGAAAATACGCTTTATTGATGATTTTATAATTACTAGCGTTCCAAGTTTAAGAAGTAAAAAAGTGGAGCTTTTCGCCCGAGATGTTGCAGACACGTTAGGCATTCCATATGTGGAATTGCTTTTAAAAGAAGATGCACCACCTCAAAAGGAAATGGAAAATTCTCATTTTAAAGAGATGAACGCTAGAAATTCTTTTAAATTAAAAGACGCTTCTAATGTAGTTTCAAAAGTAATTTTAATTGATGATATCGTTGACTCAAGGTGGACTTTAACTGCTTGTG
>WRFW01000116.1 GCA_009787435.1 Defluviitaleaceae bacterium | reverse complement strand
ATGCTGGCAATTTTTGCTTCGCACCCCTCAGCGACAAATAATAGTATACCACAACCAATTCACTTTGTCAACACCTTTTTTTATTTTTTTTTATCCTAATCCCATACCCGCAAAAGAAACCTTGGAAAACCAAGGCTTCTTCGAGTTAATTTTTTTTAATTTTTTTTAAATACATTAGAAAATCTAAGCTTCAAATTCTCTTGTGCTCTGTGATAATTCCATTAAATTACCATCTTTATCGTATGTTAAACCAGCGGTTATTTTTGGATTATAAATAGGCTCGCCTGTATCTTTTAATTTTAAAATACCCTCATGAAGTATTTTCATATGAGTTTCAGCTATATTTAAAAGCTCGATAATTTCTTTAGTTTGGTCTGCCTTTCTATGAAGCTTAGGCTTAATTTCTGAAAATATCGCATTAACTTGAATGTAAGTTTTTAAAATCTCTCGTCCAATTTGTTCGTCTAAATTTAAGCTAGATATTAAACTATCTACTACTTTTGATAGAGCTTCAACAATTTTTATAGAGGGCGATTTTTTTGCATGAGCGATATAATCAAAAAATATATCATAAGTAATTTTGACTAGTTCAAGCGGGGTCGCTCTTTTTATTCTATCTTCATAAGATTTTTCATCTATTATCATATTAGAAATTTAAAAGCCCTAAAACAATTTGCGGCCTTTGATTGCTAATCGCTTTTATAGACATTGTTGCTTGAAAAAGCACTTGTTGCTGAGTTAAACGGCTCATTTCTAATGCCATATCTGTATCAACTATACGGCTTAAGCCCTCTGAAAGCTGTTCATCTTGAACTTCTAAATTTGCATTTGTTGAATATAGTCGGTTTTCATATGCACCCAATCTTGAACGTATTTCTGAAACTTCGGCTATAGCTATATCTAAAAGGCTTAATAGTGCACTTGCAAAAGAGAGGTCGTGCCCCTCATTTTCCAATACACCGAAACGCATTTCATATATATATTGTTGAGAATTAGGGTCGTTTGGGTCAAAATCTGGATTTGGAATGCTAATGCGAGGTGCTTCGATATTTGGGTTTCTTAATGCATCTAATGAATAAACTTCATGATACTCATAAGTGCCGCCATATTGTTCAACTCTTACAGTTATATTAGAGCCGCGCCCTAAAAGGCTAGTATGAACAGATGGTATTCTTAAATCCATAAGAAGATTTTCACCAGTGCCTACACGCACTTGCTTAACGCCATGTTCGTTGCCATTCGCATCTTCAAAAGTACCGGCAAAAAGAGTACGGTTGTTAAAAGTTGCTTGAGTAGTTATTCTATCTATTTCGTCTAAAAGTTGGTCAACTTCTATTTGGATAGCATTTCTATCATCATTCGTTAAAATATCGTTTGCAGATTGCACCATTAAATCACGAACACGGTTTAATATGCCGTTTGTTTCAGCTAATGCACCATCTGCTGTTTGAATAATAGAAATAGCATCTAAAGAGTTTTGGGAAGCGGCATTTATACCGTTTAACTGCCTACGCATACGGTTTGCAATAGCCATATTTGCCGGGTCTTCTGAAGAACTATTTACCCTTAAACCTGTTGAAAGCCTACGCATAGAATTAGCTTGCGTGCGATTTGCACTTAAAAGTTGCTGGTGTGCTTGTAATGATGGAATATTTGAATTTATGTGCATAATTATTTACCTCCCCGCTTTCTTAACGGCTTTTAACCCCTTGGGGTTTAAATTTTTTATAGTTTAATTAAATTTGATTTAAACGTTGCATTATAAATATTAGCCGGCTTTTGAAATTTTATTAATTTAAACTTGTTCTAAATAACGTGTTATACACGATGCCATTTGAAACATATTTTGCTTTGTTAATTCCGGCATAATTTTGTGGCTCTGTTTTCCAAGAGAAACTTTATCACCAAAAATTACATTATTAATTTGAAAATCTCTGCTTTCAAAAAGTTCTCTAAGAAGAGTTTCATTTTCTACTGTGCCTTTTAAATAAACGTCCATAGTAGTTGTATTTATAAAAACTTCTACACCATTTATAGAAATAACTACATTTGGTGAGCCTGTAAAATCACCAGGCACATACATATGAAGATTTGTTACATTGCCTTTAAAATTAATAGGGAAAGAGTATGAGCCAGTGTTCAGGCGATTTTGAAGCCTCATAGTTTTTGTAAAATTCATAATTTTTGTGTTTAAGTCAATTTTTTCATAAAGAGCGGCTTCTATTTTATTTTCTGTACCTGCTTCAAGGTAACTTTCTGGAGAAGTCGGCAAAGCTTCTATAATTTCTTCAAGCTCATCTTCTTTTAAAATTTCTGTGAGAAGCTTCGGTTTTGAAACTAAGCTAGCCATAACTTCAACATTGCCTAAAACAGGAATTCTATTTTTTTCTAAAAGCTGTATAGAATGGGTATCAAGATTTTTTATATCTTCTACTATTTTAGCCGCCCGCTCTAAATTAGAAGCTTCAGCTTCAGAAATTAAATTTTTTATGCTGCTGCTTGAATGGTCTGCAAAAGTATCATAGGAATCTAATAGAGAACCGAGTGTAAGCGAGTTTATATTTTTAATATTTACACCTAGGGAAGCTCCGCCAAAAGAATTTATTCTATGCAAAGTTTTATATATAGCCATTAGCTGCTGTCTTTCTTCTGCCGAGATTTTACCCTCTAACTTAAGAATATGTTCTGCAATATTTTCTAGAAACAGACCATCTGAAAAAGTTTTCGCTTCTATTTTTTCGATTAAATCTTCAATTGGCATTTTCAAAAGATTATCACCACTTTTTAATAGCTCTAATGCTATAGTAGGGTGCAATTTATTTTGAACATAATCTATTTTTTTGTGAGCTATATAAACTTCTTCAAAAGCATTTGGATTAATATCTATTCCTGCTCTGCTCATTATGGAAGCTATTCGTATATTTTCTTCATTAACTGGTATATTATGCCCCTCTAAAACACCTCCAAGCTTATCTGCAACTTTTGCAAAACTATCTCCAAATTTAGAATTTGGAACAGTTGCAAGAGCTTCATACCCTAAAGCCGCTTTTGCTTTTATTTGTTCATTAACTATAGTTTCAATATTAAAAGGAGCTTTTAAAGAAACAACGCTTTTAAACACTGGCGGAAGCGGGTCTTTAGCAATAGCTATGCTTTCAAAAAATTCATTAGACCCAGAAACTTCATTTAAATAAGCTTTTTCAAGATTTTTAAGTTCTAAAAGAAGTTCTTCTGCAGGTTTTGCGTTTATATCTAAATTTATAAGATTAAGTGCAGCTTCTGTAGTAAGCTTCACTTGGGCTTCAACCATAGCAAGTTTTTTCTTAAAAAAATCATATTGTATAAGCTTTGGAAGCTCTATAGATTTTTCACCCGCATAATTTTTATAATAAGAAAATTCTCGTACGTTTTCAGATGAAACATCTTTTAAATTAGTAAGCTGTTCATAGCTTTTTAAATTTTCAGAAGTTAAATCTATGCCGTTTTCATATAAAAGCTTAGCGGCTTGAATTTTTTCTTCTGGCACTAATTTAGCAAGCTCGGCTTCAAGCTCTGGAAAAACATTAACTTTTTCTATGTTTTCCGCTGCATGTTTTGCTTTATAGACGCTTTCAAAAGTTAAATTTTCTTCGTTTTTTATTGCATTTATTTTTTCAGATTCAGTTAAGTCTTTAATTTCTTCAAATAGTGAGATATCTTTTTCAGCTGCAATTTCAAGCTCTGGAGTAATTGGAGGGGCTATTTTATTAAGCTCTGCATTTAAAGCCGCAACATTTAAAGAAGAGATTGGCACACCATTTGAAAGCATTAAATTAATTGCTTCTGTAACACTTGTCGCTGAATTTTTCAGCCTATTTTTTAATAATTCTAACTCTTTTTCTAAGGCTTCTTTGTGTTCTTCATCATAATAGTCTGGTTCGTTCGTTGTAAAATTTGCACGCTCGAAAAGTTCAAAAATAGTAGCAGCACTAAGCCCACCTATACGTGTTTCTTGCTGTATATTTGGCTGTTTAAACTGCTCTAAATTAATTAAAGGCTCTTCTTCTAGTATGCTATGTATGTTGTTATTTGGGGCAATATTATTTTTAAACCCTTGTATTTGCATATTATCACCTCTCTAAAATAGTAATCGGCTTATTTGGTGAAAAAGTTTATAGGAATTTATATATCAAAATTTTTCTCTAAAAAAATTTAAATAGATTAATTGACAATCCAAAAAATTTTTGATATAATCAAGATATCCAAAATTTATATAATTTTTTTGAATTTGTATTTCAAATATTAATCTAATTTAGAATAAACTATTAAATTTACTATTTGGAGGCTTATTAATGAGAAAAATAAAAAAATCAGCGACTGGGGAACTGGGGTGATAACAGTAACTGTAACAGATGGCGGGCAATCAAATCCTTTCTTCATGGAATTTTAAATATAATCTAAACAATTACTATGAATACCTCAAAGAAAAGTTTAATAAATTTTATGCTATATTTTAATAACTTTCTTCAAGAAAAAGGGCTTTCAACCGAGACAGAGCTTTTAATTAAAAGCCAAAATGATAAATTTTTAGAATTCGCTTATAGCCTAATATTAGATGGTTTTAATCATGAAATGAATAAACATATAATGGTTAATTTTGCGCATAACTATGGAAAAGATAATATTGAAAATAGGTGTATGCAAGCATGTGGTTTTTATAAAATATTGCAAACAATAAATAATAAAGACTTGGAAACCTATCTATCAAATTTTAGTCTTGAAAATTTGAACTTTGAAATTATGTATGATAAAATAACCTTGAAACATGAAGAAAAAATAGAGTTAACAAAAAGTGAAGTTCCATTTTTACTAATGTTAAGTGATTTAAAAAGAGTTAGGGGCAGAAAATTCATCAAACCTATTATAGAAAAATATAATGATGAGTTTGTTACAATCTTATATAATTCATTTGAAGATAATATAGACATAGAAAATTTAAACTTGGAAGAAAAGTTCAAAGCAGAAGACGAAAAAAAAGAAAGATTAAGAAAGCATTTTATAAACGAAGTAAACACCTCATACAAAAGTAACTTTGAGTATGTAAAAAAACTTTTTCAACTAGAATGTTTTCACTCCAGCTCAGCACATCCCACAAGGCATTTATTTACAACCATATCTTCATATCTCGGTTTCAATTTTAGAGATGAATATTTAGAAATATTAGAAGATTATTTTCCAAAAGGGCAGCTAGTTTACAACAGCCTATTTATTTGAAATATAAAACTTAAATACAAATTATTCTAGGATAGATTAAAATTTTTAAAAATAACTTTATAAAAGATTTCTGGACAAAAGAAAAGGCTTGTTTAGGTGTATAGTCTAAACAAAGCCTTTTTTATTAATTACTATATTACAGTTAAGCCTTATAATTTGGTGCATCTTTGGCTATAATTCCATGCACATGGCTTTCTTTAAGCCCAGACGGTGTTATTACTATAAACTCACCATTCTTGCGTAAATAATCTATATCATTTGCTCCGAAATAGCCTAGCCCACTCCGAAGCCCACCAATTAATTGATAAACAGTATTTTCAACTTCACCTTTGTAAGGAGTATAGCCCTCAACGCCTTCTGGGACAAATTTTTTCTTACCATCTTGAGAATATCTATCACCAGAACCTTTTTCCATAGAGGAAAGGCTTCCCATACCATTATAAGCTTTGAAACGCTTCCCCTCTAAGCTGAAAAGCTCACCAGGGGCTTCTTCATGGCCTGCTAAAAGGCTGCCAAGCATAACACTTGCCGCAC
>WRFW01000115.1 GCA_009787435.1 Defluviitaleaceae bacterium | reverse complement strand
GAACATTTAATAAGCTTAGGTGCTGCCACTATAGCGAAGACTAACCGTTTAGACTTAGTCCAAATTGAAAAGCCTAGTATAAATTTTGATATAGGAATTTTTGTTGATGTAGTTAAAGAATTAGAAAAAACGAGAGCTTTTTACCCTCTAATACAGTCTGGACAAATTAACCAACATGAAACTTATAGAGTAAATATTATAGCCGATTTAACTTCTGACTTTAAATTTAATCTTTATAAAGACAGTCCTGACCAAAAAGAACCTGCTATACTTAAAACTATTAAAATTCCAAACCTACATAAACCAGAATATGCAGGGGCTTTAGAAGTATGTTTAAACATAAATAATAATATTCTAAACATTAAAGTGATTGATAAAAGCTTTAAAAATCCAAAAGGTGTAGTATTTACCGATAGTATGCAATTAATATAGACACACAGCAAATGATTTACTGTGATTGGAAAAAAGAAAATGATGCTGCCTGCTTAAGACAAAGGAGAAAATAAATGATAGACCATAACGATAAAAGACCAGTTTTATATGTAGCAGCTATTGCTAATTATTTGCCAAGATTTATAACAGCAAGGCTTTCTATACATAGAGATAAAAAAGCAGTTCTTATGATTACTAAAGGCATGAAAAATAGAGAATATCTTCCTAAATTTATTGAAGAGGGTATATTTGATGAAATATTATTTGCCGAAACTATGGCAATTCAAGATATTCTTTTAAAGAAAGAACCAGAAGCTTCAAAAGAAACAATAGCAGAGTTCGTTACTAACCATTATGATGAATTTTTATATGCAAACAATCATTCTTTAGATGATTTTTCTTGGGTAGTAACCGCTTCTGACTGGTCTGACTGGAGTATGGACATATATTGTAATTTAAAAAAGAAAAAATATATGTTTTTTGAAACTTTAACGAACCAATTTAATAGCCGTGGAAGCCGAATGACCAATACAACAGCACCAATCCCAAATGAGGGCTTAAAAAAGCTTATTGTAAATCTTAATTCATTTAACGGAAGAAGCCCTTACTGCTTCCCTATTTATCATGAAAGCACTACTAAATTTGTGCCAACAGACTTACAAATTAAGTTTCTATTAAAAGAAGAAATAAAAATGATTAATAAAGAATGGGGTGCAAAAATTTTAAAAGCTTATAACTATAAGTGGGAAGCCCCAAAAGATGATAAGCAAAATGTGTTATTTATTTTACATAGCTGGGCTTCTAATAATAATGCTTTAAAAGGTACAGAAGAATTAAGAAAAAGCTTTATGGAAAAGCCAAGCCATACAAACTTATTTTTCGTATATACGAACCAAATGGCATTAGACTATTTAACAGAAGAAAGAGAGAGAGTATTTATAAAAGCCCACCCAAGAGATACTATAGGTATAAGCTATCACATACAAGAATCTTACAACGAAGATATAGCACTTACAGATTTCCCATCAGACTTTTATGAATTTGAGCCAAGCTTTAAAAAATTTAAATTTAATACTACAATAGAACATAACGCTTCAAAATATGGAATTATTACTTCTAAGCCTACAGAAGACAATAAAAACTTTAAACTTACAAGAAACTTTGCAGAAACAGTTTTACTTTATAATCAAATTTATTTTACTTTGCAAATGTTACAAGATAAGCTTTTAAATGGTTTTTCTATAGCAAATATAAAAGCCGACCATTTATATCCGATTATGGAAAAGTGTTTATTAAATTTAAAAGAAGCTGTGAAAATTAAAGAGCCTAAAGAGTTAATAAAAAAAGAAGCAGAAATTTTAATTAGCCGTGGTTTTGATGGTAAGCTTAGCGATAACGTTAAAATTGCAGTAATATATGATATACCTGAAGAACCAATATTAGAAAACTTTCAAACTATAAAGTTTGTTATATCAAAAGAAGCTACAAAAGAAAAAGGAAGATACGCAAACACAAATGAAGAATCATTTTATATTTTGTGTAAAGATTTAAAAGATGCTGTGTTATTAAAAAAATATGAAGATTTTAAAAAACTGCCTAGAGTAGGACTTAATTTAAAATGCAGCTTAGCAAAATAAAAAAACAGCCCCATAAAGGGGCTGTTTTTTTAATCTTAAGACTTAGGATTATCTTCATTGCTTTCATCTTCTAAAATTTTCAAAACAAATTTTATTCTTTCAAGCTCTGTTTTAGTTTCATCTTTTAAAATTTCAATTATAAATTTATTGTATTTTGCAAATTCCTTAGAAGTCATAAAAAGTCTCCTTTGCTCATATTTTATTATTTATATTGTACACAAATTCAGAAAATGAAAAATCTATAGGATTGTCTATGTCTGTTGCTTCTATATCGTCTATTAAATAGATTTGTGGTTTGCTGCTCACAACATTTTTATGTTTTATCATAGTTTCTCTGTGTAAAATGTTTATTGCAAAATTTAAAGCTGATATATCGGGCAAATCTTGGCTTCTTGGTTGTTTATCTAACTCATAATTTATCGGTTTATTATCGAGAAATAAGAACTCTTTTACTAGATGTGCTGTGTTTAAAGAATCATATTTATCTATATTTTTTTTAAATTCTTCAATTGCATTTTCAATTGTAATATCTTTTATTAAAGGGTTAGTAACATTTGCATAGCATATATAATCGGAATTAAAATTTTTTGCCATATCTTCATAAACTTCGCTCATAGATACTGTATTAGAAGCAAAATATGGCTCTCTTTTTACAGGTTCACAGCCTAATTTTTCTGCCAGATTTAACATATCATCATCGTTAGAATTCACAATGATACCAGAAAGAGATTTAATTCTTTTTAATTGCTCAATTTTTATTTGAAGAAGATTGCTTCCCGCAAATGGTCTCAAATTTTTATTTTCTAACCTTAAAGAACCAGACCGAACCGCTATTAATGCTTTTATAAACATATTATACCACCCCTAAAACTAGTCTTTATTGTTATATTCTCCTTGTTCTTTTAGAAAATCTTCATATTTTGGTAATTTTAAGCCCTCAATGTTGGCGGCATTTACTACAACATCATAAGCTTCTTTTATAGTTTTAGATTTACCAACTTGATTTGCAACTAACGCTAATATAACTTTTGTTTCATATGCCATGATGGACACCTCCTTAATTTTTCTCCATTTTCAACAATTTTTCCCACCTTAATATAATCCAATCACTAATTTTCATATATTTTTCTTCATCAAGGTTTAAATTTTTACAAATAGATGATATTAATTTTTTCAACTCATCAATAGGCGGAATATTTTTTAGTTCATTTGGAATATTTTCAAATAGATTAAAATAAATAGACAATGGCAACTCATTTTCACCTAAATTTTCTAATCCATTATATCCTATAATAGAAAGATTAAAATCAAAATTTGGAGCTAATCTACGGTTACCATTTTCATCATAAATAAATCCAAAATTTTGACAATGCCTATCAAAGTTGTTCATAACTATATCTAAAAAATGTATAAATTTTAAGCCCTCTAATTCATTTTTGGAAAGTTGATTTTTAAATTTTATAAAAAAGTCTTCAAAATCTTCCTCAGCCCCTGTGTGTGTCCATTCATCGGCAAGGACTAAAAATTCATTGTTAGTTAGAGAAATAAAATTTGGAGAGGCAATAAAAATTTTATCGTTTATTTTTTCTATAAAGTAGCTTGCAGTTTCAATATATTTTTTAGATACTTCTGAGTATAAAAGTTCAGAAAAAATTTCATTTTTATTACCAACTTTTAAAAGAAAGCCATCTTTCCAACCTTTTTCATAACTTCCAATATTAGACGTTTCAAAATTTCTAGGATTTTTTGTATTAATAGGAGAAAGATTAAGACTAATTGGATAATAATTTTCAATTGTATCTTCAAAAAGTTCATTACTATCTTTTTTCCTTATCCAATAAAAATCTGTTGGTTTTCTAAACTGGCTAATATATTTATCATTCCCAAAGTTTATTTTGAGAATTGAAAAGAGCTTTCTTATGGAAGTTCTTGAACTATCGGCTCTTCTCTGCCTTAGCCAGTTTTCCAGAGCCATGCCATTTTTTATGCCCAAAGGAAGAAGGTTTTCATTTTTAATTTTATTATTACCCAGTGAATAATAACTAAATTCTAAAATTACTTCATTTTTATACATAAGTTGATACCAATTATCATTTTGCATATTTAGAAACCTCTTTCTTATTTAATATACATCACTTTTAAGAGAAAATCATAAACGGCGCTTATTTTCACTTCTGAAAATTAAAAAAGCTAACCAAAATATAGAAATATTAGAACTAGAGTCTGAAATAATAGCTGCTAAAACAGTAATGGAAGCTGAAGATGTTTCTTATGTTGAAAAAATGGTTAGCCAACTTCCTTAATTAAGCTTTTATTAAAATAGTTTTAAATTCCTAGCAAATTAAACAGTCAATTTTGGTGGCTGTTTTTTTAATTTTCCATCGTTTACTTCATATTCATCTAATAAATATTTATAAAATTCAACATTATAAATAGGGATTTTATCAGCTTTCATTGCACTATTTCCAGGACTAACACCAACTTCAAAAATATATATTTGTTTACTTTCTCTATCAATACCTAAATCTAAGCAAAGCTCTGGCGTTATAAATTTAAGTTTTTTTTGAAAAACATTAGGAAATTTTTCGCCTAAATCTTGAATTTTTTTGTATAAATTTTGACCATCTTTTTCACCAAATTGATATTTTAAAGTTTCTAAAGCTGCTATTGAAACTGCCCTCTGCTCTCTTCCCATATTAGTGCCTATATAATTAAAACCACCAAAGCGAGCATATAAATCGGATATATAAAACTTACCCCTAACCCCTCTAGCTAAGTTTAATCTAATATCTATAGGCTGTCCATCTATTGAAGTGCTATTTATAAAAGCTTGGGCTAAATATTTTGTCGTTTTAAATATATGAAAATTATTATTAAGAAAATCTGAAAGGGTCGTTGTATATATTTTTGTTTCATAGTGAACTTTAATTTTAGAGCCATTGTCTTTAGAAATTTTATAAATGCCCCTACCATTACTACCAGTTGTGGGCTTTAAAATAATAGAGTTGTATGTATTTAAAATTTCATTAATTTTTGTTTCAGAAATATCTTCAGTAGTAGGGATAACGTTTTCTTTAAATTGAGTATTTAAAAGCCACTTGCCAACTTCATCTTTTCCACCAATTTTATTACTAGGAATTATATAACTTTTAAGTTTAAGAGAATTAAAAATATTTGGGTGTTCTCTATGCAAGCCCCCCCCCATTCTAAAATCTATTAAAGGTGGAAAACCAACCTTTTTTCTAGCAAATTGAAAGTTTTCTTTATCCCAAAATAAACCATTTATAGTTTGTTCCTCTAAATTAACATCTTTTGCAGAAAATATAAAAAAATCTATTCCATACATAGAACAAATTCCAAATCTAGTTTTATTTGTAGCTGATATTTTATTTGGGTTAACCGATTTTACCCAATAGCCTACTATATTATTTAAATTATTTTTCATATAAAATCATCTTCTCAACTTCTATAAATTTAGAGAAATTTTAGCATTATCATAATGATTATAATTAAAGACTGAAATCTCATTAAAAGAATTTATTGCTATCTCTCCTATTTCATCTAGTATTTTCAACACATCACCTGTATACATAACTTCATTACATTCTATACATTTTCACACCATATTGCAGGGTCTGGATAATATGAGGTTATTATATACAAATAAATAATCGTCCTTACTCAAAACGAC
>WRFW01000114.1 GCA_009787435.1 Defluviitaleaceae bacterium | reverse complement strand
GGGTTTGAAAAAACAGTAAATGTTGCTATTCGTTCTTTAAGCAACGTTAGCGATTTAATGAATTTAGGAAATGCACCTGCCATAAGCAAAGCTAATGAAGCTTACCATTCAGTTGGGCTTGGTGCAATGAATTTACACGGCTTTTTAACAAAAAATAATATACCTTACGAAAGCGAAGAAGCTAGAGACTTTGCTAACGCTTTTTTTATGGCTCTTAATTTTTACTCTTTAAAAGCTAGTATGGAGATAGCCAAAGAGCGTAAAGAAACTTTTAAAGATTTTGAAAAGAGTGAGTACGCAAAAGGAACTTATTTCGATAAATATTTAGAAAATAGTTACTTGCCAAAATTAACAGAGAGTTTATTTGAAAATATGAACTTGCCTACTATAGAAGATTGGCAAATTTTAAAAGAAGAAGTTAAAAAACACGGGCTTTATAATGCTTACAGATTAGCAATTGCGCCGACTCAAAGCATAAGCTATATTCAAAATTCAACACCAAGCACAATGCCAGTAGTGGAACCTATTGAGATACGCACCTATGCAGATAGTACAACTTACTACCCAATGCCATTTTTAAATAGAGAAAACCAAGAACTTTACACAGGTGCCTATTTTATGGACCAATATAAAATTTTAGATATGGTTAGAACTATACAAGAGCATATAGACCAAGGTATTTCAACGGTTCTCTATATGACTAATATGTCTAGCACACGTGATTTAATGAAGCTTTATATTTATGCCCATAAAATAGGGCTTAAAAGTTTGTACTACACAAGGACTAAAAATTTAACCATTGAAGAATGTGTAGCATGTGCGGTATAAGGATTTGGTATGAATAAAAAAGAGACTGGAATATTAGGATTATTTTTTGTTTTATTAATAATATCGTTTATAGTTCCTTGGATTTCATTAATAACATCATTGTTGTTAATATCTATATTAGTGTTCTTAAATTTGATGTTGATTAAAAAAAAGTATGAGCATAGTAAAACAATAAATACTATCAAAAATAAGAATATAGAAAAATCTGATGCATCTATAGTTGAATTATTTATAGAGATTGCTTTTTTAATTCCTATCATTTAACAAATTTATGGGTCAGCTAATTATACTATCCTTTTTGCCGTTTATAATGTCTTTATTAATAATTTATATAGATAATTTAGGACAAAATTTTGTTTTGTTTTGGGCAATAATATCTGTATATCTTTTTATAAGAATAGTTTTAAATTTGGGAATATATTTAATATATAATAAACATTTTTCAGTTTTCAAAAAGATAGTAACTTTTATAGAGGTTTTTAAAATACTAGTGATTATTTTATCAGTTTTATATAGAGAAAGCAGTTTGGGAATATATATTCATAAATTTATTATAGATGCTCTAATAGTTACGCTTTTATTAGACATTCTTATTGTAAAATCAGAAGAAAAATCAAAAGAACAAATGGAGACACAAACTAATGAACAAACAAGCGATAAACTGGAATGATATTAAAGATAACTTCACAACTCTTTTTTGGCAACAAAACGTACGCCAGTTTTGGGTAGATGAAGAAATTCCGCTTAGCGATGATAAACTAACGTGGAAAACACTAACTCCTGAACAGCAAGATGTTTATAAAAAAGCAACAGCAGGGCTTACTTTGTTAGATACAGAACAAGGTTCCGTTGGCATGCCAGAAATCGCTTTAAAAGTAGAAAATTTACACTCAAAAGCTATATTAGGCTTTATGGGAATGATGGAACATATGCACGCTAAAAGCTATTCTAGCATTTTCAGCACCCTTTGCACGATGGCTGAAATAGATGAACTTTTTGAGTGGGTTAAAACTAACGAGCATTTACAATCAAAGCTTAACTTAGTTTCAAGTTATTATACTAACATAACCGATAATAAAAGCCTTTATATGGCAATGTGTATGAGTGTGTTTTTGGAAAGCTTTTTGTTTTACTCTGGCTTTTTCTATCCTCTATATTTAGCAGGGCAGGGAAAACTTGTTGCAAGTGGTGAAATTATAAATTTAATTATACGTGATGAAAGCATTCATGGTGTTTATGTTGGCTTACTTGCACAAGAGATTTACGAAGAAAATTGGGAAAAAGAAGCATTAGAAAAATTATTAGAGCTTTTTGAAATAGAAAAAAAATATACACATGAATTATACGACCAAATAGGTCTAACAAACGAAGTTTTGAAATTTTTGGAATATAACGCAGATAAAGCTCTAATGAACCTCGGTTTAGAGCCTTATTTTAATGTTGATGAATATGAAGTTAACGGAACTATTTTAGCCGGGCTTAATACTAAAACTAAAAATCATGATTTTTTCTCAACTAAAGGAAATGGTTATATAAAGCCTACTAATATTGCAAAGCTTGATGATAGCGATTTTGATTTTTAATACTTAAAAGCAGGTGAGTCAACCCCAAAATTTTATGTATCTTAGCGGAGTAGCGATTATTGAAAATAGTTTATATGTCTATAACTGGTAAAGTTCATGCTTTTTTAAAAAAAACTAACTTTACTAATTTAACAAGAATAATAACAGGCAAAGAATTAATTTCAGAGCCTTATATTTTAGTAACAGGAACTATTGGAATGGGTGAAATTGCACCAGAGCTTGACAATTTTCTAACTAATAATTACAAAAATTTAAAAGCGGTAGTTGGAAGTGGCAATAAAAATTGGGGCGATATGTATTGCAAAGCGGCTTATACAATCTCAGAACGTTATAATATACGACTGCTTATGACTTTTGAAAGTGCAGGAAATAAGCACGATGTATCAAAATTTAATGATTTAATAACAAACTATAAAGATATCCCCACTATGAAAATATAAGTGGTAACTAGAAATAATATTGATTATTATCCGAAAATAGTGTGTAATAGTATGTAACTTATTAAATAAAGTGTTGAATTAAAGGAGATTAAGAGAATGAACAAAACTAAAAACACAGATTACATAATCAATAAACAAGGTGGAAAAGTTTACATAGATAGTGAACGCCAGACCAAATTAGACATAGACAAGCAGATGAAAGTTACTGTTCTTTCGGTAGGTTTCACCAGGGATAGAAAGTTTCCTATTATAACAATTAAAGATGGAAAAGGTGTAAACGTATATCGAATTAACAAACATTTGATAGGTTGGGCAGAAACACTAGTGGGTTTTGCTATGATGGGTAATAATGTATTTCCGTGTGATGTGGAATTTGGTAGAGATAATACAGGTAGATATTATGCAGAATTGCTATAAAGCAAAAAGTCGGAAATATAAATCAACCATATTTCCGACTATCACTAAAATACCCAAGCAAATCTTTACTTAAATTTCTAACTTAGCTATGATATAACCTATATTTTTAAAGTCAAAATCTGGCGGTAGCCAGTGGATTATTCGGAGGTAATTAAAACTGTGATACTAGTAACAGGTGGTGGACTATCAGAAAAAATTGATAATGTCAGAAGTATTAAAAATAAGTCTACAGGAGAATTGGCGAAAGTAATATCTGAAAAATTGGTGAAAGAATTTTATAGAGATGTGTATTTTTTACATACAGAAGATATTATTTGTCCTCCGAATGTTAAAAGTATAAAAATTAATGATATTTTACACCTTAAAGCAGAGCTTAACGAGCTTCTTAAAACGAAGCCTATAAAGGCTGTTGTCCACGCTATGGCAGTTAGTGATTATCATGTTGAAGGTATTTATAAAAACGGTGAGATTATACCTATTAAATCAAAATTAGATTCCTCTGAAGAGCGTGTTTTACTTTCACTAAAAAGAAACCCAAAAATAATCTCTATGATAAAAAAATTTAATCCTAGAGTAAAACTTATTGGCTTCAAACTAACAGACGGCAAAACTGAAGAAGAGCAAATTAAAATTGCCATAAATCAAATAGAAAAAAATAATTGCGATTATGTATTAGTTAATGATATTTTTGGGATATTTAATACAAAGTCTGAACAACTACATAAAGCTATGTTAATAAATAAAAATGGTGAGATAGTCGATAAGTTTAATACGAAAGAAGAAATAGCAAATAAAATTTGCGAGGTAACAATATGATATTATTAGGCGTAACGGGAAGTATATCAGCTTATAAAGCTTGTGATATAGTAAGCACTTTGAAAAAAGAAACCGAGATAAATGTAATAATGACTAAATCAGCTACAAAATTTGTTACTCCGCTTACTTTTCAAGTTTTATCAAATAATAAAGTTTATACAGACACTTTTGATGAACACATACCGAGCCAAATAAATCATATAGAGTTAGGGAAAAAAGCAAAGCTATTTATAATAGCCCCTGCTTCTGCAAACACTATAGCTAAAATTGCAAATGGCTTAGCAGATGATATGTTATCATCTACAGCACTTGCATTGCCAAAACATGTGAAAAAATTAATTGCACCATCAATGAATATGGAAATGTTTTTAAATAGTATAACTAAAAAAAATTTAAAGTCTCTCGAAGAGCAAGGCTATAAAATAATACAGCCACAAAAAAAACTCTTAGCTTGTGGAGATTTTGGAATTGGTGCATTAGCTGAGGTTGAAGACATTTTAGATGAAATTAAGAGTGTGTATAAATAGAATGCGCTTTATTTAACATCTTAAATCAATTTTCCAGAAATTAATAGGTGCTTACATATGAAATTAGGAATATCAATAGGAAATACAAATATATCAATCGGTTATTATGAAAACAATAAATTAATTACCGAGCAATTTTTGCATGAAGATTATAAAAAAATTGCAAAATATAAATTTGAAAACACAAAAAATATACTAAATTCCCAAAAAGCTATTATAGCTTCTGTAGTTCCAGATATAACAGAAAAAGTTATACAAATATTTGAAAACTATACTTTTATAACCCCTTCCATAAAAACAACCTACAAAATAGCAGGCATAGATAGGTTATTATCTTGTGAAATAGCTTTAAAAAAATATACCCCTCCATTAATAGTAATAGACACTGGCACAGCAATAACTATTAATGTAATAAATAAAGAGGGGACTTTCTTAGGCGGCTCAATATTGCCAGGGTTTCAACTAAGTTTAAACTCTTTAAGTAATTTATCACTTTTGCCAAATTTAAAAATTGAAGAAGAATCACCACCTTTAATAGGAACTAACACAAAAGAAGCTATGCTTTCTGGTGTTATACACGGCATAGCTTCTTGTATTAAAAGTATGGTTAGTAAAATTGAAAAAGAAATTGGCAATTGTAAAGTTTTAATTACTGGCGGCGGTTCAAAAGTTTTAATGAAACATATTGATATACAAGTAAAATATGAAGAAAATCTTTTAATGGAAGCTATTTTGAATTTGCCTGCTTAAGTTTTAATTAATTTTTTCTGAAATTAGATTTTCAGTTAATTTTTTTCAATATAAAATACAAAAGCTAAAATAAATTTAAATTCTCACAATTTGAACATAAACAGCATTACCTGCAATATAAGAATCTATTTTAACTGAATATGGTAAAGTGTTTTTAAATTTTAAATCTACACCACCATAGCTAGTTGCTGCATCTTTGCCTTTCTCTATATATGCTACTTCTTTAGAATGGGGGTGGCGTTCTATTATTTCTAAACCTGCATTTTTAGCAGCGTTATATAAAGTGGAGCTTATTTGGCAAACTCCACCGCCATAACCCTCTTTTTCTTCACCATTGACTATTATTTTAGCTTTTTCAAACCCTCTTTCTCTAGTAGTAGGTCCTACATGGG
>WRFW01000113.1 GCA_009787435.1 Defluviitaleaceae bacterium | reverse complement strand
CAGCTCTCAAGCGTCTTCTTAGACCGGGGCTTTCACGCTTAATTATTTCTAGAACTTTCACTAGTTTTTCATGCAATTCATTGTTACTAACAGGTGTAAGTTCTTCTTCTAAGCGATAAGCTATGTAAGAAAGTATTGTTTCACGCTCTATACGTTCGCTGTTTAGGCAAAGCATAGAAAAACTAATGTCTAAGGGATTTTCACTTCTAGCATTAACCACTGCCCTAGCAAAGTATTTCAAGATTAAATGGCTCAAAGTATGCTCTTTATAGCCCGCATATTTTACGTTTACTATATTTATAGTGTTATATTCTGTTGTAAAATCGTATAAATCTTGATAGTCGCTCCTTAAATATGCACCTGTTTTAAGTTTAAATTTTCCTAATTCTATTACATTAGGAAAGCCCAAAATTTGCTCTGAAATTAAATGAATCCCTGCACTAACTGGCATTGTGCTATAATCTTTATTTTCTTCTGTTTCACCGAAAGTAAGTAAAATAGCTACTTCATCTTCAGTGGCACTATAGTTTAAAGTAAATGGGTTAAATAAGTAAACTTGTCCGTTATATTTTACTATGCCTTTTGAAAAGGTTATAGTATTTTCACTTACTGTAGGAAAAAAGCCTTTTACAATGCCATCTGAAAGGTCGTGAATGTTTATTTCTAAAAGGCTGCGTGGAAAATCTCTAAGATTTTCTAGCATTTCTATTTTTAAAATTCTATCTCTGTTAAAAAAAGGATATTTTATTTCTTGATTATTTTTTTCCATCGAAGAAATTTGCCTCCCATTCATCATTTTCAAAAGCAAAGTATTCTTCTTTACCGATTAAAGGGTCTTCATCATTGTGTATACGAGCGACCGGCAAGACGTGAAAACCCCATTTATCTTCATAAGCGTAAGTAAATATTTTTATTTCACCGCCGACTATATCATCTATATATTGCTGCTTAACTTTTTCTGAATATCTTTCGTTAGTTTCTCTATAATTAGTTCTTTTAAATTGTGATATATTAAGAGGTAAAGGATAATTATGAAGAGTTTTACCATCAGAGTTGCGAAGTGTTAAAATAATACTTTCTGTATCTATATTTCTTGATATATGCCCAAAACTTTGTGGTAATTCTTCTAGGCTTGAAATCATAGTTATTTCATCGCCTTTATAAGTTTCTGCTGTAAGCCTGTAAGGGGTTATAGGAGCATTATTTTTAAAAGTAGGTGCTATTAAGCCTATAGCTTTAGAATTTTGGTATTTAATAGCACCTTCGAGGCAAGTTAGTTTAAAATCGTCTATTGTTTTTTCTTTTTTTGAAGTTTCTATAACTCTACCAGGTATAAACTCTTTAAGAGCATCTCTAAAAATATCAATTTTGCAAGTTTGACCAGTTAACTTTATAATATTAAAAGAATCAAGTTCATTTGACAAATATAAAGGCTCTATAAACTTTTTTATAAGGTTATAAATATCACCTTTTATGAGTTCAGTTATCTCGTCTTTAGTTATAATTATACTTGGAAGCTCTGTATTAAGGACTAGCTCATGGGTTTGCCTAGTTATATTTTTGCTAAAAATATGTTTTTTCAAATCTTTATAAATATTTAATCGCCAAGTTTCTTCTGGGGATATTTTTTTACTATTTATATTTGATTTTAAGCCGTGTTTATGGAAGGAAGTTTGAGAAACTGAAGAAGAATGAAAAAAGTCTACTTTTATTTTTTCTGCCAAGTTCCATAGAAAATAAAAGTTACTTCTTACTTTCATATAATCTTCCGAGGATGAGTTTCTAAAATCATAATATTTTGTTGGAATTATGTTTTCGCAATCTATATAAAGCTGTTCTAAAAAGGCATAGGCTTCTGTATGGCTATTCTCGTCTATATATCTATACATACCGTGTACGTCTGTTTTAAAGACATCTTCAATAGATATTTTATTATTTTTCGTGTAATATTCTGAAAAAGCTATTTTTAAGTATTGAAAGATTCGATAAGTTATGTTATTGCCGCCAAAGTTTGTTTCTCCGTTAGAATAAGTTGTAGTTAAGTCTAACTTATATGTTATTTTATTATCGTGTATGGAATAGGTACAATTTGTTAAGTCTGTTGTGCCGCCGCCGCAATCTATTACGAGGGCTTTGTATTTATCTTTTTCGTAAAAATTATTCCGTTCAATTTGATTAGATATTGAGTTATATAAAACAGATATACTTTCATCTAAAGCTGTGTTTGAAACTATATTGTATTCTTTCAAAATATCTTGATACATATTTAAAAATTGCTGCTTTTGTTTTATAGGGCTAGTTATATGAAGTATTTCATATTTACATTTATGTTGTATGCAAGCCTCTTTAATTAAGTAATCAAAATAGGCTTTTAAAATGTCTTTTCTAGGGATTCTTTCTATATTCCCCTCTTCATCTGAAACTTCTTCTTCTTTATTATAATCATTTACCCATCTTTTAAGTGCAAAAAAGGTAGTCGCTGGGCTATTATAGCCGTGCGTTTTGCTAAAATTTAAAGCATCGTGCCCATATCTATAAATTATTTTGCCATTGGCACAAGATTTAATGCTAATTACTGTAGGAATAATCTCATCTTTTTCAAACTTAATTTTGCTTACTCCGTTAAATTCAATTCCTTTTCTTAATAAGTCCCATTTAATTTTAGGATTTACTTGGTATTCACTTAAATAAGCGCCTACAGAAGAATTACTAGTTCCGAAGTCTATAACTAAAGAAGTGTTAGCTTTTTCCACACCTAAGACGTTTAGCTCTGAAATAGGCACAATTCTGCAACGCATAGTTAACAATCTGCTTTCATAGTTATAATAAAAATCATACAAGTGCCTAGATGCCTTTTCGCTTAGAAAGCCTAGGCTGTAGTTTCTATGCAAATTTTCTTCTATGTTTATAAAATTTGATTTTGAGTGCAATGAAAATTTGTTATTATTTTTATCAAAAACTAAGCTTAAAATTCCACAAACTTCTTTTTCATCATTTAAAATTAAGACAGAACCTTCATCAAGATTTTCGCCTTTAACGAAGTAGTTATCGTAACTATTTATGTCCATATTTTTGTATAAGGTGAGCCTTGTCGGCAATTCAATTTCTTTATCATTTTCAAAGACTAATTTTTTACTAATTGTATTAAGTATGTTATTAAAGCCGCTAATATAATCTTCTATAAAAGTTTTCTTTCTAGCACCGCGGTATTTTAAAATAGTGTTTATTAAAAAAGACCTGTCCGATTTGAAAACAGCACCGATTGGCAGCTTTTCTTTTCGGCACACTTCTCTTAAATCTAATGTAGTTAGCCTTGTGAGTTCTTCTTCTGTATATGTTGCGTTTAAAGGCTTTTCTACTTTGTTTATTGAATATGTATATCTCATTTGTATTCTCCTATAAGGGGATGTTTATATAAGTGGTTAGTTTGTGAAAGTTAACCACTTATATTTTAGTGCCTCTAAAAACTAATAAGTTTTTAGCTTTTTATAATAGCACGTTCTTTGAGCTTTTCAAGGGTGAGCTAAAAAGAGCATGCGGGAGTTTTTAGAGATGCTCAATTATTGGTGGTGAAATTTTAGGGAGTTGGTGGGGAAAAGCGAAGTTTTTCTTTTTCAAGGTAGCTTTTCCAGTTGATAAGCATTCTTTCTACACCTTTTACACCAACTAAATTTAAATCTGAAACCTCTGACGGCATATATCCAACAAATTCACTAATACTTTTCGGATAATCAAAATCGGCATAAACAATTTGAGCTACTTCTAAAGGGTTGTCAAAATTTTCTTGATTTTCAAAAATCCAATCTAATAGAACATACATTATTTTATCTATTGTTTCTTCTTTTTCTGCTTTAGGTACGGTTTCAACAAGTTTATCTATATAAGGGTGTATTGAGTGCGAGAATATAACTTCTTCAGGGGTTAAACATACTAAGTCTAATACTTCTTGAGGTGAAGAATTAAGGTTATTGCTAAGTTGTAAAGATGAATGTTCTATTGCGGCTTGGTATGGTAAATATCTATGCTCTATCGCAAATAATATATCATTCCAATTAAGAGTAACTAAATTAGAAAAATAGCTATATGATATAGAAATATTAAGTGAGTTTCGGTTAATTTGGTATTCCATTAATTACTCCTCCTTGTTTGAATACTTGATGAGTTATATTGCCTGCCGTATCTAGTATAAACTCAAAAACGCCTTTCTTACCATTTATAGACTTGTACTAATATGATGTCCGTTATTCAAGTTAACTTCTATCTTTTGAGCCCCAGAATAAACTATAATTACATTTTTATTTATTTCATAATTTTCTACTATATCCATGAAACTTGTTTCCCACACTATTTTACCATCAAAATCAAAAGCAATTATATCAAGCTCACATATAGCTAGTAATTTAGTATCTGTTTCTATAAATTCATAAAAAATTGAATTTAGATTTTTACTATGCATTTCTAAATGTTGTTTAAAATCTATCTCTATTAATGACTGTTCAAACCCTAAAAATATAATATTTTTAGTTTTTAATTTTACTATAGAAGAATTTATGCCATGGTGGTAGTATGCTACTCCAAGTTTAAAATCAAAATCCTCTATAATTTCAAATCTATTAGTAGGGTTGACGTTATTACCATAAATTTTAAAACCATTTAAAATTGATAATTCTTTTAATTCTTTATAGGAATTAATCAAAGTTGTTTTTATCATTATTAATGTGTTTCAAAACTCTCAAAGCTTTTCTTAGTCAAATCACCATAAAAAGTTGGCAAAAAAGTATTAAAAGAACTAAAATCTTCTTCATAGTATAAGCTCTCTATTACGGCAACCTCTATCAAATTTTTTATTTCTTCATCGCCATTTAAAAGCATATCTTCAACAAAATTAAAGATATTATACAGCTCTACCTCATCCCGAGAGTTAATCTTTTCTACAATGTATTTTATAAACACACTTTCATAAAATATGTAAGGTAACCCTTCATATTCATCAATCTCACTTTCATAGATTGATTTTAAATTTGAAAATTTGCTAGTTAGAAAATTTATTGCTTCATTGTAGTTATACATATTTTTCTCCTGTTTTTAAAATTTTAATTAGTTTCCTGAAAGAGCATTTATAATATCATCTAATAATGATTGAGCAACTGACCTATCATGAGCATTCAAATCTCCTGCTCTCAATCTTTTTTCTAAAGCAGTTCTATATTCAGTTAACTTTGAAGTGTGAAATCTACCATGAGTTGGTTGACCTGTTCTAATTTCATTTCTAACTGCATCCATAGTTGTTCCATTACCAATAGTATTTGGACCTCCTTGACCTTTATATAAATCTCTAACAATATTTTGTAGTTTAGGATTAGAAACAGTTGGTCTTTGATTTATGTTAGGTGATTGATTATTTTGCATATTTTGCCTTTGAGGAGTAGCTGTATTTTGTTGTGATTGCTGCCTTTGGGGCTGTCGTTGATTATTCCCACCCGCTCTTGGGACTGCCCCAGCTGTAATTGTT
>WRFW01000112.1 GCA_009787435.1 Defluviitaleaceae bacterium | reverse complement strand
TCTGTTAGGGTGTCGTGCCCGAAGATTACTGCACCGCCTGCGTCCATAAAGTCGCTAACGGCTTGAATTATGTGCGGTTCGTTTCCCGGTCTTAATATGCCGCCAAAGTCCCATGAACCTATGGCGATTATGTCAAAACGGTAGTTGCCTTGGTCGTCTCTTAGTAATTCTTCAATATCTACAAACTTTTTGTGGTTTGGGTTACGGGAAAGTTCATATGTTGTTACTTGTTCAAATGTTATTTTAGGGGCTCCGTATGAGTTTAGCGGGTTTAGGTTAATGTTTTTAGAAAGTCTTTGGTTAGAGCCGCCTTTTCCGTTTACCCATTCTTCAAACCAACGAGCGAAAAAGTGGTTTGAGTTATTGTGGGGGTTTATTGTTAGAACTCGTAAGTTAGATGATTGAGGAGTAATTACTTCGTATTCATCTTCCTCTTTTTCCTCTTTTTCCTCTTCTTTATCTTCTGCTACTTCCTCTTCCTTATCTGCTTCTACTTCCTCTTCCTTATCTACTTCTACTTCCTCTTCCTTATCTGCTTCTACTTCCTCTTCCTTATCTGCTTCTACTTCCTCTTCCTTATCTACTTCTACTTCCTCTTCTACAACGTGTTCACGAGGTTGCCAAACCCAAGTATCTGCCATTATGATACCATCATAATAACGCATTAATTCATTTGAAGTAAATAGAAACTCACCAAGAGGATTATAAAAAGTTCCATCACCAATATTTCGCCAAACGCCTGTATAAACTTCATTATTTGATACCATAGGCAATCCCTCAGAGCCTCTAAATACAAATTTTTCTCCTAACACCAACTCTCTAAGGTTGTTCATTCCAAAAAAAATAGAATTAGTCAAACCCCACCAGTTATTAACTCTAGTATATCTAGTATCAAAACTTGATATATCCAATCTTTTCAAACCACTAAGTATAAACATAGCGCTCATATCCCGAACATTACTTGTATCAAAGCTTGTTAAGTCTAAATAAGATAACCTGGTTGTGCCACTAAACATAGCAATCATACTTTCAACATTACTTGTATCAAAGCTGCTTAAATCTAAACTAACTAAACTACCCGCACCATAAAACATTCCTGTCATAGTTGTAACATTACTCGTGTTAAAACTACTTAAGTCCAAACTTTCCAAACTTAATGTTCTACCAAACATAACTTCCATAGTTGTAACATTGCTTGTATCAAAGTTACTTAAGTCTAAACTAACTAAACTACTCGCACCCTCAAACATGCCTGCCATATTTGTAACATTGCTTGTGTCAAAACTGCTCAAATCTAAACTAACTAAACTACTCGCCTCTCTAAACATACCAATCATATTTGTAACATTGCTTGTGTCAAAACTGCTCAAATCTAAACTAGCTAAACTACTCGCACCATGAAACATACCTGCCATATGAACAACTCTAGTCGTATCAAGATAATGAAAATTTTCTATATATAATAATCTATTTAAATTTTGAAATAAATTTACTGTAGAAAAATATCCAAAAACCGGCTCTGAAAAAATAATTCTAGTAACAATTTCTGAGTATTCAGACCAAGGGCTAATAGAAATTAAATCACTAATTTCACTTTGAATAGTCCCTCCACCAACTATTACTGTTCCATCTGAATATAATCTCCAAAGGGCAGTTCCTGTACCTACCGTGCCAGTTGCTATTACTTCGCTACTTAATATTTCTAAACCAACAGAAGTTGTTTCTAATCTTCCAGATGAATAAGGAACAAAACTTTCCCCAACCTGCTCTATTGCATAGCTTGGCACAGCACCGGCTGAAATTAATAATGCCATTGCTGCTGCTGTAATTTGCGTTTTCTTGTTTCTAAATTTGTACACTTGTGTGTCCCTCCTAAGTTTTATTTATGGTTTATTTTAACCATTTCCCCTATAATTTCCTTAAAGGCAGTCTTTCTATAGAGTAGCTTCAAGCTACACCGAACTCCTTTCACAAAATACACTAAAATAGTTAACTATAAGCTAACTACCAACAAAAAATATTATATCATATTGCCGAAAGTTTGTAAATACAATTTTTCAAAAAATATTTTTTAATTTAATCAAATAGCATAAAGCAAATAATAAAGCCATTTAAATAAAAAAGCAGGCATTATTCGCCTGCTTTTTTAAAGCTTTCTGCTGTTTCTTTCATAAGTTTTAGTAATTCTTCATGCAAACCTGCTTCCGCCAAAACTATCCAAGCTTCTATAGCCGCTGCCCTTTCAACTAAATCTGCTTTGGTAGCCATTTTTATCACTCTCCTTTTTTTAATTTTTGCTCAGCTTTTTCAAAAGCTCTATTTATCATTTCTAACTTCTGCTCAGGAGTTAAGTATTCACTATTAGTAATCTCTCTAACAAAACTCGTAAATGTTACAAACTCTAAATAAGCGATTTTTATCACTCCCCTTTATTTATATTCTTTCTTATTTGCTCTATAGCTTCTTCAAGCTGTTTTTCTAATTCCTCTTTCATGCCCGCTTTTGAAAGGCTTAGTAACAATTTATAAATAGTTGCTTGTTGCTGCAAATCGGCATTACTCATAATTGTACCTCCATATGTTAAAAAAAACTGCCCAAGAGCAGTTTTTTATTTTTATTCTAAAATTCTCATTTATTATTGCATTACTTCTTCATTGTTTATTTGAACGTGCCCACCATGAAAATAAGCATTGTTAAAATTTAAATAGTCTCTGAAGAAGCTTAAAGGAACATAAGTTCTATTTTCTACTATTATTCCGCCCGCTTCAGAAACAGTAAACACTGCGTAACCCTCTTCACCGTATTGGTTTAAGCTTATTTGTGCAGTTTGTGCATTCCAGTTAACATTAAAGCCTAATGCTTCAACTACAACACGGAAAGGAACAAAAATGTTACCCTCTTGCTCTATAAAATTTTCAGTTAAGCCTATAGAATTATTTAAAATTATTGGGTATGCTGAAAAGTCTCTTTCATCTTCAAAACCATCTATGGCTATCGGAAGAGTTACTACATTTTGATAACCCTCACCTGTTTCAATTTCAATAGACGGGTATTCTACACCATTTATAGGGTCTATAGTAGGCATTAGGCCACCAACTATGAAAACACCCTCAACAGGAAGAACTACTATTTTATTTGGTGTAGCTTGCTCTGGAATGCTTCTAGTCGATATGCCAAAAGTAACTAATAAGTTTCTTCCGCTTATATTCCCCTCGTATGCATTGCCGCTTGCATCAACTATTTGTGTGTTTTCGCCAATTTGAATTAAAAGGCTGCCATCTTGGCTTATTAAACGCCCCTCAACTTCGCTGTCAAGAAACATATCTACTTTATGATTAAGAAGCTCTTCACTTTCAACGACAATAGCCGCAACAGAGCCGAAGAAAGGCGGGTAACTTTGCCCAACTGGCATATCTGGGCGGGTATAGAAAGTTATATTTGCCCCAACTTCTATTTCACCGAGAATAAAAGTATATTCATCTATAGAAATTCTTGCAGTGTCTAAAGTTATTTGATATTCATCATAAGATAAAACTTCACCAGTGTGTGAAATAAAGTTACTTTGTGTTAAAAAGCTAAACTCATCTTCATATGCTTCGGTGTAGATATTTTCGCCATTTCCTAATTCTATTGCAGCTTCATAATCATAATCGTATAAATCATCTGCTGAAACTTCATTTATAGCTACATTTGCCAAAAGTGCAACGCTTGCAAGTGATACAACACCAGTCGTTACTAATAATTTTTTCATTTTCAAAACCTCATTTTTTAATTTGTCTTTGCTTCATTTACTATTTCTTTTAAAATTTCTAATTTTTTTTCAGCGGATATCTCTTTCAAATCAATTATTAAATTGATTAACTTTTTTGCTTTTGCAGACATAAAAAGTTTACCTCTCGACAAAAACCTTGATTAACACCAAGGCTCTTTCAATATTATTCACATATGCGGATGACAGGAGTCGAACCTGCACGCCCGAAGACACTAGAACCTAAATCTAGCACGTCTGCCAATTCCGCCACATCCGCATGAAGCGAACAACTAATAACAATGATAACACATTTCAAGAAAATTGTCAAGCATTTTTTCTTTACATTTTCTTTACGATGAAATTTAGTTACAATTTAGTTACAATTATTTTCATATGAAAAAATTTGTGGTATTATTACCTTGTACAAAGCAAAAAATAACTTAATAAACTTTTTGGAGGTTTAAATGTATCGATTATTAGCAATGCTAATTACTTTTCTTGCAAGCACAAACACAGAATATAGAGAATTTCCAACCCTTTATATGACTAGCTATGAAAACCCTTTCACAGTGGAAAGAGACTATTGGCACACTGGCTCAATAGAGCTGACAGGGGCAGGCTCATATAATTTTGGCGAAACAGAAGTTCGCCTGCGGGGGCGTGGAAATTCAACTTGGTATTTAGGGTGGAATAATGCAGTTCAAAAGCGGCCATTAAGAATTAGATTTCCCGAAACAGGAAGTTTCTTTGGCTCTTACGAGCATAGAGATTGGATATTACTGGCAAACGCCTTTGACCCAACTGGCGGGCTTCGCACTAACTTTTCATTTGAATTTTCAAGGGCAATTTCTAACGAGTTCGTCCCTAATACAAACTTTATTAACTTAAATGTGAACGGGCAAGATATGGGAGTGTTCCAGTTAGTAGACGAAAGAGATATTGGGCAAGGCCGTGCAGAGCTTACTTTAAGTTCAGACCCTGCTATTAGTGAATATTGGCTTGAATTAGATTTTAGAAGCAGCCATTTTAATGTGAACGGGAATTATTATGATATGAGAGAGCCGAGCGGCGGGGCTAGAACACCTGCCCATATTGAATATGGAAGAAACTTTATAAATGCAGTTAGCGAAGCTATAAGAAGCCAAGCTTGGGAAGATATAATAGCCCTTGTAGATATGGAAGCCATGGTAAATTTCTATATTAATCAAGAACTAGTAAAAGACCCAGACGAAGGAATGACTAGCACATTTATGACAATTCGCGGGCAAGGCGAAGAAAGAAGGCTATTTATGGGGCCTGTTTGGGATTTTGATCTAGCCCTTGGCAATATGGGCACTTATGCCCTTGGCACTGAAAACCCTAGTGGGCTTTGGGCAGCTTATAGAAACTATTGGTTTGAAAATTTAATGCAAATTCCACAGTTTAGAGAACTAGTAAGAAACCGTTGGAACGAGATTAAAGAAAATGAGTTTACAACAGCTATTTTAAATATTGTATACTTA
>WRFW01000111.1 GCA_009787435.1 Defluviitaleaceae bacterium | reverse complement strand
AATATCTTTGTGGAAAGTACAGGAGTTCCTCAGCTAACTGTACCACAATTGTCCGAATATACAATCTCTTTTACCACTTTAAAAGAACAACAAAAAATAGGCTTATTTTTTCAAATTCTTGACCACACTCACACTTTACAACAGCGTAAGCTTGAGTTATTGAAACAATTAAAACAAGCTTATTTACAAAAATGCTTTCCTAGTAATAATACAGGTTTCCCAATATTTAGATTTAATTCCTTTTTTAAAAAATGGGATAAAACAAAGCTAAGCAGTGTTACAATTGTAACAAAAGGTATTCAAATAAACAAAACAAATTTAAGTGAACTTAAAACTTATGAGAACCATTTTCCTGTGTATAATGGTGGAAAGTTGCCTAGTGGGTATACTAATAAAAGTAATCGTAAAAATAAAATTATGATTTCTGAAGGTGGTAACTGCGGTTATGTTAATTTTTTTGAAGGAGAATTTTGGTCTGGCGGTCATAATTATACTATTGACGAAAAAGATATATATTTATTTTTTTTAAAAAGTTTGTTGGAATTTAACCAAGAGCAGCTTTATACTTTAGGAACTGGCACAGGTTTAAAAAATATTAATAAAGAAGCAATCAATAATTTTGAAATTGAAATATCATGTAAAGAAGAACAAATTATTATAGGTCAATTCTTCAAAAACTTAGACACACAAATAGAAATCCAAACTCAAATAATTGCAAAAGTAAGCGATTTAAAAAAAGCTTACTTGCAAAAAATGTTTATTTAAATAGATACAAATATCTGTCTATAAAAACAGCTGCAAAACAATGCTAAATTACAGCTGTTTTTTAGTTTTCTATAATTGGGTATTTCTAAAAACTGCTTGAAGAATTTCAAGTAACTTAGCCAAAGTGCATTTCTAGTATCAAAATACTTGGACATTTTTTAAAACTCCCGCACGCTCTTTTAGCTCACCCACGATAGCCTAAAAAGAGGGCTATCTTTAACGCACCTTTTAAAAAATTAATAAAACTTAACAGTTTTTAGAGGTGCTTAATTCAGATAATAAATTAACTATTTTTTCTCTGTCTTTATCTTCTAGCTCTTTTATAATGTGCAAATACGTTTCTTGGGTTGTAGTTATGCTGCTGTGCCCGAGGCGTTTAGACACACTTGCTATGGAAACCCCTGCAAAAATAAGTATAGAGGCGTGCGTATGGCGTAAACTGTGAGCTGTAATAATAGGTATGCCTGCATTTTCACAATGCTTTTGTAATCGTTTATTTACTGTAGAGTTAAAAACTCTTTTGCTTACAAAGCCATTGAAGTTTAAAAATAACTCACTCAATTCATTATCAATGCATATAACACGGTTAGAGCTTTCATTTTTTGTAGGCAAAAAACCGCCTTTTGGGCTTTTATAGTCCCATGTTTTCATTATGTTTATAGTATTATCTTTAAAATCTTCACTTGTTAGTGCTAAGGCTTCTGCAAAACGCATACCCGTTTTTGCTATTAAAATTATCAATAAATCTATTTTGTCTAAAAAAGAATGGCTAAGCTCTTTTCTTTGATTTTCAAAATAGTTAGATGCTTGATATTTCTTAAAACCACTTGCAGTGGGGTATAATTGCGGCGAAATATGCAAGCCTTTTTCATTTTCAATTTGCCTTAATAGTCTTTGCAGCTCTTCCAAACTCAAAAATTTTTGCTTTTTTTCTGAGGGTTGTTTACCTTTTATAACGGTCTTCCTTGTTGGGTCATGGTCTATTAATTTTTCATCTATTGCGTCTAATATAGAGGCACGCAAATGTCTGTGAAAATCTCTAACTGTTTGCTTTTCGTGTGTTTTGGAAT
The DNA here is from genome assembly GCA_009787435.1 of Defluviitaleaceae bacterium. Lineage (GTDB taxonomy): Bacteria > Bacillota > Clostridia > Lachnospirales > UBA5962 > WRFW01. The sequence goes on along the minus strand of WRFW01000111.1, from coordinate 3,315 downwards.
ATTCATTTATAATTTCTTGATAGGTTCTTTTGTTTAGGTTTTCAAAGGTTAGGGAAGGGGCTATTTTTCTTAAACTATTAAGGCTAGATAAGTATTTGCTCAAGGTTATTTTTTTCACAGCGTTTTCTTTATACAAGCTTATCCAATCAGCGAAATATTGCCAAAGAAATTTTTGATTATTTGGAGCTGTTGGGTTTGGATGTTCATTTTTATTGTTTAAATATATCTTTTGTCGCTTTAATAAGTTCTTCGCTTTCTTCGGTGATTTGTAAATCATCAAGCATTTTTAAAAATTCAGCTTGGTTTTGTTTTAGTTCTTCGTTTAGTGAAATAAATTCTTTGCTTAAAGCTACTATATCTATTTCTGGCTCTTCTTCAAAAGTATCTACATAGCGGGGTATGTTTAAGTTATAATCATTTTTGATTATTTCATCAAAGCTAGCTAAGTGTGAATATTTTTCTACGTCACTCCGGTTTTTGTAGGCATCTATTATTTTTTCTATATCGCTTTTTCTAAGCACATTTTGTGTTTTTTGTTTTTCAAAATCGTTGCTTGCGTCTATAAATAATACATCTCTTTCGGTGCGGTTTTTCTTTAAGATAATAACGGTTGTTGGTATGCTTGTGCCGTAAAAAACGTTTGCGGGCAAGCCGATAACTGCATATATAGCGCCTAGCTCTAATAATGCTTTTCTTATAACGCCCTCGCTTGCTCCTCTAAAAAGCACACCGTGCGGAAGAACGATTCCCATTGTGCCGTTATCTTTTAAATGATAATAGCCGTGCAATAAAAAGGCAAAATCAGCTTTGCTTTTCGGCGCAAGCTTTCCAAATCTTTCAAAGCGTGGGTCGCTCAAAAATTTTTCATCAGCAGACCATTTAGCACTGTACGGCGGGTTCATTACTACGGCGTTAAATAAAAAGGGTTCGTCTGTTGGCCAGTCTTCATCTAAAGTGTCGCCATTTTTTAGACGCATTTGCTCGGGTTCTGTGCCGTGTAATATTAAGTTCATTCTCGCTAAGTTATAAGTTGTTGTGTTTAGCTCTTGCCCGTGATAGTGTATTTTTTTCGGATTATTTAAATAATCTTTTATATTTATCATAAGCGAGGCTGAGCCCATGGCAGGGTCATAAATATGAAAAGGGGCTAAATCTTCTTGCCCTATGCTAACGATTTTAGATATAATTTTGCTAACTGCTTGCGGGGTATAAAATTCGCCTGCTTTTTTGCCTGCTCCCGCTGCAAATTGCCCTATTAAGTATTCGTAAGCGTCCCCGATAACATCGCCATCGTGCCCAAAGAGGTCTATTTCATCTAGCGTTTTAATAACTTCAATAATCGTTATGTTTCTTTGCTGTGAATTTGTGCCAAGCTTTGTAGAGTTTAAGTCTATATCATCAAATAAATTTGTGAAATGGTCGCCTTGCTTTCCTAGTTCTATAAAAGCTTCTTGTAAGTGGCTTATTTGAAATTCATTAGAATTTTTAGCAAAGTTTAAAAATAAATTTTTAGGCTCTAAAAAATAGCCTATCTTTTTTTGTATAACTTCTTTTACGCCACTTTCATCATCTGAATGCCATTCTAAAAAAGTTTCTAATTGATTTTCACGGCTCGGGTAAGTTTCAGTTTTCCCGTTTTCCTCTTCGTATACAGCTCTTAGCTGTGCGTCGCTTAAATATTTATAAAATACTAAGCCTAGCAAGTAGTTTTTATATTCGCTTGCGTCCATTTTGCCGCGTAATATATCTGCAGAAGCCCATAATTGATTGTGAAGTTCCATTTTATTTTAATTCCTCCTTAATGGGCATTAATTTTTCATCTAATATTGTTTTAAAGTAACTTTCCATAGCTTTTAAACGCTCGCGATATTTGCATTTAAAAAAGCTTTCTACTTCTTCTTTTGTGAGCTCGCTTTTTTCTTTTATTATGTTTATATAGGGCACTTCTTCGCCTTTATATTCATTAAAACTTATGCGGATATCATTAATAGGCGCTTTTATATCTTTTGCAAAGTTTGCTAGTAGCTCATCTATTTTATTTTGCAGCTGCTCTCTTATATTTTCCGCTGTTGCTTGTGCGTATATTTCTTTTATATGGGCTGGTTTTGTTTCTATGGCTTTGTTTAGTTTTTCGCGGTCGTTATCTTTTAGCAATTGATAAATATAGTAACTATCTATTTTTTCTTTAAAATCGGCTTTTAAATCTCCTGAAAATTCTATCTCTAATGCTTTTTCTAAATCGTCATCATTTTCGCTTAGGTCTTCTAGTTTATTTTTTACTTCCGCTTTTAAGTTTTCAATATTGCCGGCTTCTTTATGTGTAAGCTCTGTAATATTTTCTAGCTCTTCTAATTCTTCGCCAAAATCTTCATAGCTTTTTATAGCTTTCGTAACTTTTGCAAGTTGATTAAAAGTTTTTATAGCTTGAAGTTGGTCTTTTAAATCGTCTGAACCGTTATCTATTTTATTTTTTGCGTGCACAAAGCTTGAAAACGCCTCTTTCAGCTCTTTTTTAACTGCTTTATATTCTTTTGGGATAAGATTTTCCCACTCTCTATCTTCGTTTGAAAATAGTTTCATGGCGTCAGATACATTTTTTCGCATAGTTTCAGGCTTTCTAAAAGTTACTATTAAGCCTTTATCTTTGCCTGCGTGTTTTCTATTAGTGCGTGAAAATGCTTGTAATAAGCCTTGGTATTTCAATTCTTTGTCTACAAATAAGGTTTGAATAGTTGGCGCGTCAAACCCTGTTAAAAGCCTGTCGACTACTATTACTAAGTCTAGCCAGTTGCCATCTTTTTTATATTGTGCAGATTTTCTAGCTAGGCGTTCGTTTATGTTTTTGTTGTACCTGTCCACGTCGTCAAAAGTGGTGCCAAACTGCATGTTATATTGCTCCATAATTTGTTTTAACTCTTCATCTGCTTCTATTTTTTTACTTCTATCTTGCTCACCCTCTGGCGTAGAAACAGAGTAAGTAACAGCTACACGCGGAAAATCTGGGTCGTTTAGCTGTTTAGTTTCGTCTAAAAATTTTCCGTTTAAAAGGGTGCCTTCTGCTTTTAGCGCTTGTATTTTGTGGTAAATTCTTTTAGCTTGTGCTATAGAATGCGTTGTAAGTATGGCACTCATAGTCGGCATGCCGTCTATAACTTTGAATTTTTGTATTATATTACTGCGTTTAAATATTTTTGCAAGCATTGCATTTATATATTCATCGCTTTCAAAATGTGTGTTTTTAAGCTCTTCAATTTCTTCTTCATATTCTTCACTCACTAAAGAGTGATATTCCACGGCAAAGTCTAATACAGATTT
>WRFW01000110.1 GCA_009787435.1 Defluviitaleaceae bacterium | reverse complement strand
ACTGCTCATAAATATTAGAGCCATAAAAAATATTAGCCCCAAAAATTTTATTCTAGGGTCTAATTTATGAATTATAGAGTTAGTCGGGTAATATTGGCCTACAGTTATTTTGAAATTCATATATCCCCTTTTATTTTATTCACTTTATAATAGCTAGCGAAAGGTTTTAGCTAATATTTTATAAACGGTGCACAGCTATCACAAAGTTTTTTTAAATTGAGCACTTCTAAAAACTGTTAAGTTTTTTGAAAGTGCGTGTTAAATATATCCCTTTCTTTGGACTTTTCAAGACCAAGTTAAAAACGACTAAAGGGAGTTTTTAGAGATGCCCAATTTTAATGCCATATCTTCTATTGTAAATATGTTTGGTTTAATATTCAAAGCTTTTGCAATCTTACAAAAAACAGGAACAGAAAGCCCTATCTTTTCTAATTCTTTAACATTTTCAAAAACTTTTTCTGGTGTATCATCATATTTTATTTTGCCGGCTTCTAAAACTACTACTTTATTTGTAAGCTTTGCTATATCTTCCATACTATGTGAAACTATTATTATTGTAGTCCCTTGTTCGTGCAATTTTTGAATTTGTTTAAGCACAGCTTCTTTTGCGGCTGGGTCTAGCCCTGCTGTTGGCTCATCTAACACTAAAATTTCTGGCTGCATAGAAAGTATGCCTGCTATAGCAACTCTTCTTTTTTGACCACCGCTAAGCTCAAATGGAGATTTTTCGTAAAATTCTTCGCCTAATTCTACTTGTGAAAGGGCAAGCTTAACTCTTTTTTCTATTTCTTCATTTGAAAGCCCCATATTTTTAGGACCATAGGCAACATCCGCAAATACTGTCGTTTCAAATAGTTGGTATTCTGGATATTGAAAAACTAAACCAACTTTTTGACGTATACTAGTTTCTTTTAATATATCTTCACCAAAAGCTAAAACACACCCCTCAGTTGCTTTAAGAAGAGCGTTAAAATGTTGAATTAAAGTAGATTTTCCAGAGCCTGTATGCCCTATTATTCCTAGAAAATCACCTTTTTTAATTTGCATATTTATATTTTGAATAGAGATTTTTTCAAACACTGTTTTGGGGGAATAAATATGCGTTAAATTTTCGGCTTCTATTACTATTTGCATTTGGGATAGTTTTAAATATTGCTCGTTTGAAAGGTTTGTATTTTCTTTAATGCTTTCTTCTAAAAGACCACTGCTGAACTCATTTTTTATAAGGTTTAAAAATTCATCTAAATCTAATGTAATAGGAAGTTTTAATTTATGGCACAAAAGAGCAACAGTTGGTACAGAAAGCCCTAAACTTTCTACTTTTTCAACTTCGCTAAAAACTTCTATTGGCTTTCCCTCTAATGCTAGTTCACCATTTTTAAGAATTATTATTCTATCTGCTTTTATAGCCTCTTCCATAAAATGCGTTATTAAAATAATCGTTTTGCCTTCTTCTTTTAATCTGTTTATTATCTCTAAAACAGCTTTTCGCCCATTTGGGTCTAACATTGCTGTTGGCTCATCAAATACTATAATGCTTGGCTTCATTGCAATTGTTCCTGCTATGGCTACTCTTTGTTTTTGACCACCTGAAAGGTTTGAGGGAAGCTTTTCACCAAATCCGCTAAGGTTAACAGCTTCTAAAGCTTCTTCAATTCTTTTTTCCATTTCAGAAACAGGTACACCTAAATTTTCAAGCCCAAAAGCAATATCTTCTCTAACTGTAGTCGCTATTATTTGATTATCAGGGTTTTGAAACACCATACCGCAAGTTTTGCGTATGTTAAAGAGTTTTTCTTCATCTTTTGTGTTCATTCCGTCTATTAAAACTGTGCCCTCTTTTGGCGTTAATAACCCGTTAAAAAGCTTTGCTAGAGTAGATTTTCCAGAGCCATTTTCCCCTAAAATTGTAACAAATTCACCTTTTTTAATGCTCAAACTAAGGTTATTAATTACCTTTTTTTCTGGGTATTCAAAAATTAAATTTTCAATCTCTATCATAATTATCCATAAAACTATGCCTTTCTTTGCCAGTTCTATAGCCAACTATAGCTTCCATGTTAACATTTTCAAGGCTTCTAAATATATTTTGCTTAATATCTGGGTTAATTTCATTAATTGTGTTTAAAAGATTTTTCATTTCTCTTCTTTTACCTATTTTTGGCGCTTCTCCCTCATCTAAATCGCAAGTATCGTTTAGGGGGCATGCACAATTTATAAAATTAAGCCCATTATAGTTTTTCCAAGCTATTATGTCTTTTTCTTCAACATAATAAAGAGGTCTTATAAGCTCCATACCTTCAAAATTTGTTGAATGAAGCTTTGGCATCATAGTTTTTACTTCAGAGCCATAGCATAAGTTTAGCATTATAGTCTCTATAACGTCGTCTTGGTGGTGGCCTAAAGCTATTTTATTGCAGCCTAATTTTTGCCCGCCTGCATATAAATGCCCCCTACGCATTCTAGCACAAAGGTAACAAGGTCCATTTTCAACTTTGCTAACTATTTCAAAAATATGTGTTTCAAACATATTTATATCTAATCCTAGAAGCTTTGCATTATCTATTACTCTTCCTAAGTTTACTTTATCATAGCCTGGGTCTGTAACTAAAAATTCAAGCTCGAAATTAACTGTTCCATGTTTTTGGAGCTCTTGAAGGCATTTTGCAAGTAACATTGAATCTTTCCCACCAGATATACAAACGCATATTCTATCTCCCTCTTGCACCATTTCAAAATCTTTCATAGCTTTTACAAACTTGCCCCAAATAGGCTTTCTAAATTTTTTTATTATACTTTTTTCTATATTTGCAAGAGTTGCTCTTTCATTCAAATTTTTTTCAAATGGTGAATTTTCATAATTTTCATATAATTTAAATGTAGCATTTTTAGATTTTTCAAGTGAGCTTTGCATTTGTAACATTATTTTCTCTACCCCCGTTTTAAAAGTATTGGCATACGGTTTAATTGCATCGGTGAATTACTTTTTTGTTAAGTAGTTTGCCATGAATTAAAAACTGCCAAAGGCTGCCACTACAAGTGGTTTAAAAAAAGCCCCGCCAAAACGGGGGACTTTATTCTTTAAACATTATAATATTGAATAATTGCAACCACTGCTTTATAAATTATTTTCATATAATGTAATATTAATAGCTTTAACCTATCTCTTACTAAATTGTGGTGCTCTTCTTGCACCTTTAAGACCGTATTTCTTACGCTCTTTCATTCTTGGGTCTCTAGTTAAAAAGCCAGCAGCTTTTAGAGCAGGTCTAAATTCACCATCTGCTTCTAAGAGAGCACGGGAAACACCATGGCGAATAGCACCGGCTTGCCCAGTGAAACCGCCGCCAAAAACATTCACACGCACATCAAATTTGCCAAGTGTGCCTGTTAATTCTAAAGGCTGGCGTATAATTAATTTAAGAGTTTCAAGACCGAAGTATTCATCCATATCTCTTTTGTTTATAGTTATTTTGCCATTGCCAGGAACTAGATATACTCTTGCTACAGAGCTTTTTCTACGACCTGTTCCGTAATATCTTGCAGTCATTAGTATTCCTCCTATTAATATGTTAAAGTTATAGTTTCTGGATTTTGAGCAGCGTGTGGATGCTCGCCACCTTTATAAACACGTAACTTTTTAAGCATTTTAGCACCTAGAGCTTTTTTAGGAAGCATTCCTTTAACAGCGTGCATTATTACATATTCAGGCTTTTTTTGCTGCATAACACGCAACGTTGTCTCTCTTAAACCGCCTGGGTGGCCTGTGTGTTTGCGGTAAAGTTTTTGGTCTAACTTTTTGCCAGTAGTGTGAATTTTATCTGCATTTATAATTATAATATAGTCCCCAGTGTCTAAATGCGGGGTATAAGTTGGCTTATGTTTGCCCATAAGCATTTTAGAAACTTGAGCTGATAGCCTACCCAAAGTTTGCCCTTGTGCATCTATCACATACCATTTGCGTTCTATTTCGCTTTCTTTAACTTGATAAGTAGTTCTCATTATCTTTTTATCTCCTTTTGATACCGACCCTCCGGGGCATTGGCTGATACGGCACTTGTAAAATATTTTAGCACATTTAAGGGCAATTGTCAAGCCTTTTTTTAAATTTAGCTCGGCTTTCAAGCCTTTCAAGCAACTTGAAAAAAGCCTTGCAACTCGCAAGGCTCATCTTTGTTTTTTTAATGTATTGAAAAACTTATCAAATTTCTTAGATATTTTTCTTAAGCGTTGGTCGTCCTTTGTTAGGTGTTCAAAAAATTTGTCGTATGCGACTAAGAGAACGAGTGTGTACTCAATGGAAAGGACGAAACTCCTAAAATCTGGGTTGATGAGTTCTGGCTCTAATAATGATACTCGGGAAACGATAAGCACAAAAGCATAGAATAGATACAATGTTGTTTTAAACGATACCATACTTGTCAGGTATATCCAAACTGCATCATTGTCTATTTTTAGATTTTTTGATAACAGCTGGTTGTTTCCTAGTTTGTCTAAAAATAAAAAAGCAATCATGGAAATGGTGTTTAGTAGGTAAGCATAAAGCATATTGCTATTTGCGAGTAGTCTGTAAATAACAAAATAGACAAATACGCCGTAAAGCGTTGCGGTGAAAGTTGAGTAGATAATATAGAAAAGATAGTCTGAAAGTTTTAGTTTAGCCATTGTGTTCTCCTGTTTGGGTTAAAATTCTCAGCTCTTTTTTCGGTTCGGAATAGATACTTTTGTTGATAAATATCTCTGTTTCGATGATGATATTAGATTTATTTTTGTTAAATATATCGGCAAAAATTGTTTGGGCATTGTTGATTTGGTAATCGGTATTGATTTGGGAAGTCCATATGCCTGCGGGTATTTTTTTGATGTTTTCTTTGTCCAGTTGTAAAGGCTCCGTTGGGGGAAGTTCAATAAAAAAATAAGCGGTGAGCTTTTCGCCTGCATATTCGTGTAAAAATCCGGTTTCTCCAAACCAGCCAGCTGTGTTTAAAATCTTATTTTGCACAGTTTGAAAAAACTCTAAAAACTGTTGGTCTATTTCATCTTTGTTAAGGGTTGGGTCATACGAGGAAGTGTAGACATATTTTTCTGTCAGTTTTTGTTCATAATTATTTGCTAGTTCGGCGCGGGCT
>WRFW01000109.1 GCA_009787435.1 Defluviitaleaceae bacterium | reverse complement strand
ACAGGTGCTTTTGAACTTCAAGAAAACGGTGTAACTCAAGGCGGTGGGTTAATCGTAGGTGGTGCAGCAGGCGAAAACTCTTCAGACACAATTATATTTGATGTTGACAAACCGTTCTCTATACTACGCCTCGTGCCGCTAGAAACAACGACAATAGAATTAAGCACAACTACCCCAAAATTTATGAGTTTGATTATTTATAGAATCGGCTTACTAACAGCTAGCAGCCGCACTAATTAATCTTATGAGCGGCGTATTCATATGCGGTAATTGTGGGTGTGAGGGTTTGCCTTTTGTGCAACGAAGATGTTGTTCAAGACCGCTGCCTGTTCGTTTAGCGAGGATTAAGATATGGACTATTATTACTTAGCAGAAGTTCTTTATTATATGATAAACAGACCTAATGGAATAAGTATACATCCTGCATATTTATTTGTGTTTTTCATGATAGGTCTAGCGTTAGGATTTTTATCTAAAGTATACTTTGACAAGAGAGTTACAAAAATATAAAACTAAGCCGTTAATTTTTATAAAATTAGCGGTTTTTGTTTTATAATTGAGTTTATAAATATCTTTAAAACTAGGCTTAATGTTGTTACTAATGCGTTACTAGCTTGTTACTAGTGTGGCTAAAATAAGCCCATTTTAGGGGTTATCAAAGTTCAATGCAAGCCTTTGAACACAGCAATTAAAAGAGTTGACTTATTGCACTAAAATATGCTATAATTATATTTAGAAAATTGAAAATAAGTAAGATGAGCAATCGCAAATAAGCTAAGCTTATTTGAGGAAAGTCCGAGCTTCGCACGAGTGATGGTGCTGGGTAATACCCAGTGGAGGCGACTCTAAGGAAAGTGCAACAGAAATAAACCGCTGGCAATTAAATTTCTTATATTTTTTCTTTGAATTTTTTAGTTGACAAACTTAATTTTTTTTGAATTCTTTTTTAAACTCTATTGCCAGTAAGGATGGAAAGGTGGGGTAAGAGCCCACCGTAGCAATGGCGACATTGCTAGCAATGTAAACCCCACCAGATGCAAGGAGTAGCTTTGTTGTGCGTAAATTGAATATTTTTTTACGTATAAATACTCGTTAAATAAAGCTGCATTAAATCCGCAAGAGCCTTTCGGCAACGAAAGGACTAGATAGATGATTGTTCAAGACAAAACTCGGCTTATAGTCTTGCTTATTTTAATTTTCAATAGTTTTTAATTTTTGACATTTTAAATAATAATCTCATATTATAAATTATGAGACCATTAAAATATAGAGATAAAGTTGCCCTTATTGCTCCATCTTCGGAAGTTAACGAAGATAATATAAAAAAATCACAAAAAATAGTAAAAAAATTAGGGCTCGTGCCTGTGTTAGGTACCATGGGCAAAACAGATGAAGAAAAAGCACAAGATTTTATGTGGGCTTTTACAGAAGATGATATAAAAGGCGTTTTTTGTATACGTGGTGGTTATGGTTCAAGTAGGTTAATTCCCTTTATTGATTGGAATAAAATTACTCCCAAAATTTTTCTAGGCTATAGTGATATTACAGCTTTGCATTTAGCGATATCAAAATTTTGTGGCTTCCCAACTTTTCACGGTGCAATGCCTGGTGTTGACTTAGTCCGCAAAAGCCAAATATCTCCTCTTTTTAAAAAAATTAAAAGATGTAATATAATTGGAGGTAATTTAAGTATAGTAACTTCTAGCCTAGGTACACCATATGAAATTGATACGCTTGATAAAATACTTTTTCTTGAAGAAGTAAATGAGTCTATTTATAAAATTGAACGCATGATAACTCAATTAAGGCACGCAAATAAATTACATGGCGATATTTTGCTTGGTCATTTTTTTGATGAAAATAAAAAGAGAATTCCTACAAAAACAATAGCTAACATTATAGGCAAACCTTGTAAATTTTATCCTGCGGGCCATGCTAGTCCTAATAAGGTTATAATTTTATGAGTGTAGTAAAAACAAATGTAGCTAGTATGTTTAAAAATAATGAACTTCAAGACGAAGTTTTACATGGGCATAGTTTAAGCTTAGAGGGAGACACAGCAACAACTTTTTATGGCTACAAAGGTATTTTAAAAAAAGAAGATATTTCTTTCGATAATTATGAGCCCACACATATAGTAATATCAAACTTTGCAGACGTTAGAGAAAATAGTAATATAAAATCAAAAATTTTAATTACTTTAGTGAAAGGTTCATATTTAAAAATAACTAAGTTTTCTGAAAGTATTAACATAATTCTTGCAGATGGCAGAGTTGGTTATATAGACCCTAGATTTATAAAAGAACTTGGAATTAAAGATAAAAACTTAATAATAACTAACGCTTTGAGTTATTTAGAAGTTCCCTACAGATGGGGCGGAAAAACTCCTTTGGGTGTAGATTGCTCTGGTCTTGTATTTATGGCATACTTTTTGGCTGGTTTCGTTATTTATAGAGATGCACAGCTTAAACCGCCTATTGTATCTATAGACCCGTTAGAGATGCAGCCTACAGATTTAATTTTTTTTGAGGGGCATGTAGCTATTTATATAGGCAATAGTAATATAATACATGCAAGTGCTGAAAATGGATTAGTAAAAATAGAATCGCTTAAGAGAAAAGATATTTTGAAAATCGGGAGATATATATTTTAGGGGATACTTTTCAGTTAAATAAGTTAATTTACATAGAGAAAAACTTTTTAAAAATTGGAAGATACTTATTTTAAAGCAAATTTTTTAGTTAAATATATTGAACTTACAAGAGAGGAACTTTTTAAAAATTGGAAGATATTTATTTTAACATAGGTAAAATAGTTAACACACACGGGCTTAAAGGTGATATAAAAGTATATCCTTTAACTGACGACCCAGAGCGTTTTAATCTTTTAAAAAGTATTCGTGTTTTTAATAATGAAAATATAGAAAAAGTTTATGAATTAGAACGCTCTCGTGTTCAAAAAAATGTAGTAATACTTAAAATTAAAGGTATTGATACAATTGAGCAAGCTGAGTTATTAAAAAATTATACTATAAAAGTTTTAAGAGAAGAAGCTTTAGAGCTTAGCGAAGATGAGTTTTATATATCGGATATTATAGGGCTTTCGGTGTATGAAAAAGAAGAATTTATAGGCGAGCTTAAAGATGTTATCCAAACTGCTGCAAATGATGTTTATATAATTAAAAGAGAAAACAAGCGTGATTTGCTTTTACCGGTTATTAAAAGCTGTATTTTAAAAGTAGATATAGATGGCAAAAGAATAGAAGTTTCTATTCCGAAAGGACTTGAATAGTGAAGTTTCATGTGTTAACGTTATTTCCTAATATGATTTTAGATGGTATAAACCATAGTATAATAGCGAGAGCAATTGCTAACAATTTAATAGATTTATCGGCTGTGAATATTCGCGATTTTTCTAGTAATAAACATAATAAAGTTGATGATTACCCTTATGGGGGTGGTGTTGGTTTAGTTATGGCGGCTGCCCCTATTTATAATGCTTATAAATCTTTAAATGTTAAAAAAGGAACTAAGGTTGTATATTTAACGCCTAAAGGTGAGCTTTTTTCTCAGAAAAAGGCACGTGAGCTAGCGAAAGAAGAAGAGCTAATATTGCTATGCGGGCATTATGAGGGAATTGACCAAAGGGTAATAGATGAAATAGTTACAGATGAGATTTCTATAGGTGATTATGTTCTAACAGGTGGAGAGCTTGCAGCAATGGTTTTAATAGATGCAACTACAAGGTTAGTAGAAAATGTAATAAAAGAAGAAGCGACTGCAAATGAAAGCTTTGAAAATAACTTATTAGAGTATCCTCAGTATACACGCCCAGCGGTATTTATGAATAGAGAAGTGCCAGCAGTTTTATTAAATGGAAACCATGCAGAGATAGAAAAATTTAGATTAGAGCAATCGATTAAACTAACAAAAGAAAGAAGACCTGACTTATTAAATTTATATGAAAATTGCGATAACTGATTTTATTAATGTTAAAAAACCAGCTAATATTTTATAAAAGCTGGTTTTTTAGTGTGCTTAACACTTTTTTTTCTATACGGCTTACTTGCACTTGGCTTATACCTATTTCTTTTGCCGTTTCTGTTTGTGTTTTATCATCAAAATATCTCATATTTATTATTTGCTGTTCTTTTGGGCTTAAATTTTTTAAAATTTCTTTAAGTGTTATAATATCTACGTTTTTTGATTCTTCATCGTCGTTTTGTTCAATTTTATCTATAAGAAATACTGGGTTTCCGTCGCCTTGGTATACTGCTTGGTATATGCTTTCAACTTCTCTTGAAGAATCTAAGGCAACTGAAAGCTCATCCACATCGACTTCTAATTTTTCAGCTAATTCAAGAAGAGTAGGGGGTTTGCCTGTTTTTTGCTGCAATTCTTCTGCTAGGTATTTTGCTTTTCTTGAAAGTTCTTTTAAAGGGCGGCTTATTTTTATTAGCCCATCATCTCTTAGGAAACGTTTAATTTCACCTATTATCATAGGAACTGCATAAGTTGAAAATTTAACTTCAAAGCCCATATCAAATTTTTGTATACATTTAATTAAACCTATAGCACCTATTTGAAATAAGTCGTCTGGCTCGTATCCACGATTAGTAAACTTTTTAACTACAGACCATATTAGACCTAAGTTTTTATTAACTAGCATGTCTAAGGCTTCTTTATCACCATTTTGGGCTTTCAAGATTAGCTCTTTTGTTTCGTCTATTTCATTCATATTAGACACCACAGCTTCTTCACTTTCGTTTGGTTTGTCCATTATTAAATACCGCTTAGTGTTTTTGTCATATATACTATTGTTCCGAAACCCTCGTTTGAATTAACGTGTAGTGTGTCCATCATGTTTTCCATAAATGTGAATCCTAAACCGCTTCTTTCTTCTTCTGGTTTGCTCGTATACATTGGCTCCATGGCTTGTTTTAAATTTTGTATTCCAATACCATCGTCTTTAATTTCTATGTAGATAGTTTTATTTTCATATCTACATAAGAGGCTTACTTCATGGTGGGGCTCTGAATTATATCCGTGGATTATGGAATTTGTAATAGCTTCTGAAACAGCTGTTTTAATGTCGTTTAAATCTGCTAATAATGGGTCTAAAGG
>WRFW01000108.1 GCA_009787435.1 Defluviitaleaceae bacterium | reverse complement strand
TTTTAGAGCCATGTTGTTTAGAATGCCACCAAAACAAAATGGTGAAAGAATTGTAAAGCTTTATTGTTTTAGAGCCATGTTGTTTAGAATGCCACCAAAACCTATTTACACTGTAGATATTAATGTTAATAGTTTTAGAGCCATGTTGTTTAGAATGCCACCAAAACTAATATTCCTATAAAAAACAGCTCAGTTAGGTTTTAGAGCCATGTTGTTTAGAATGCCACCAAAACAATTTCGCAATCCCTGTGCACTATAGTTAGGTTTTAGAGCCATGTTGTTTAGAATGCCACCAAAACTAGGAGAACAGACTAATGCATCTACCATTAGTTTTAGAGCCATGTTGTTTAGAATGCCACCAAAACAGCTTTATAACATTGGACTTCAAAATCATAGTTTTAGAGCCATGTTGTTTAGAATGCCACCAAAACTGTTTAATATGTATTCTGCTCGCTTTATGCGTTTTAGAGCCATGTTGTTTAGAATGCCACCAAAACTAGATGGCATGAAGCCGGTTCAAAAGTATAGTTTTAGAGCCATGTTGTTTAGAATGCCACCAAAACTTGTACGGATCATATCCAAATGATGCGACGGTTTTAGAGCCATGTTGTTTAGAATGCCACCAAAACAATTGGCTATGTTGCTGAAGACGAGGCTATGTTTTAGAGCCATGTTGTTTAGAATGCCACCAAAACGTATACCAAAAGTTGAATTGAATGATAACCGTTTTAGAGCCATGTTGTTTAGAATGCCACCAAAACCATGATCAATAGGATCAAATGTCACTCTTTGTTTTAGAGCCATGTTGTTTAGAATGCCACCAAAACCTAAATTGCCAGAATTTGGGCTAGTTGTATGTTTTAGAGCCATGTTGTTTAGAATGCCCCAAAAACTAAGGTCTCTAAAATAGAAAACCACAGTGATTTATACAAAAAATTTATAAAACTCACTGAATTATATAAAGCTAAGTTTTATTATGTTAAATCTGAGATTTTGTTAGATAGACCTTTTAAATCTTTGCAAACATATAATAATAATTTAGATGAAGAATCAAATAAAAAATTTCTATCAGAGTTTTATTTGAATAATAAAGAACTAATAATGGAACTTCTTGAATAGCTTGAAAAAAATATTAAAAAATTTAGGCAGTATGAGCAAGAATACAATAAATTATTAGAGGAAAATGATGATAATGTTTGGGCTGGAATCAATAAATTTATTTGGTTTAATAACCATAAAACATATATAAAATATTTGCGTAATATGATTGATAATATTAAAATTAAAAATGCTCCTATGGGTATAGCTGTATTTGTTGAAAATAGCTATACTTCTCTGGTGCGGGGAGAAATCGTTATTCTAGTAAATGTCAAACATATATTACTAATATTATAAAAGACGGTGAAAATTTTGAAAACAAATCGATAGCTAGGCAATCCGAGAGGCAAAGAGTTACAGAAAGTAAGCGTTTCGGTATTTTAAAAAGAGACAACTACCGTTGTGAAATTTGTGGCAGTTCTGCTTTTGAGGGTGCTAATCTTGAAGTAGACCATATAATTCCAATATCGAAAAATGGCACTAGTGATGATGATAACTTACAAACTCTTTGTTTTTCTTGTAATAGAGGAAAGAGTTATAAATCAATTTAAAGTTAAAACATAGGTTTATAAATAATCAAATAAAATACCCCCTCTTGTATGAATTTTCATTAATGATATACAAAATCAAAGTATTAAAATAAATAATATAGATTTAAGATTGAAAAAACGAATAATAAGAGACGACTTTTTAATAATTATTTTAGAAAGGAATAAACATATTGAATTTTAAGCAAATAAGTATGCCAGCTGAAAAAATCAAAATAGCTGAAAGCGTTCTTCATGCTTTGCCAGAATGTTTTTGAATTTCAAAACACACACAAAAATATATAGACATATCTGCCCTATTTCCTATGTATGTAGCTTTTAGTGATATAAAACCCATTGGTTTTGTATCATTCAAAACATCATAATAATACAAATTTAGAAATATATATTATGGGTGTTTTGAAAAACTACCACCGTTTAGGTATTGGTAAAAGCTTATAAATTATTGTAAGCAATATTGTAAAGAAAAAGACATATACTTCTTAATGGTAAAACTAATAGACAGTTCTAAAGAAAATTTAGAATATTCTTTAACTGGGGAATTTTACTTATATATTGGTTTTAGGCCATTAGAAGTTTTTACTGAAATATTGTGAGAGGACAATCCTTGTCTACTAATGATACAAAATATTTGAAAAAATAGTGAAATAAACTAAGGAGGAAACTATTTCAATGAACAATCAAATAAAATGCCCCTCTTGTGAAACTTCTTTCACGATAGATGAAGCGGGTTATGCAAACATACTAAGTCAAGTTAAAACTAAAGAATTTGAAAGAGAATTAAAAGAAAAGTTAGAAAGTGAAATAAAATTATCTGAGGCAAAGGTTAAAGAGCAGAAAGATAAAGAAATATCAGAGTTAAAGAATAAATTTACTGAGTTAGACGGTGAAAATAAACTACAATTGCAGCAAATACTTTCAGAAAAAGAAAATGAAGCATTAGATTTAAAGTCAAAGATTGAAGCTTTTGAAAAAGAAAAACAGCTTGCTATTGAACTTGTTAAGATTGAGATAAGCCAAAACTTAGCGAAGGTTAAAGAGCAAAAAGATAAAGAGATATCAGAATTAAATAATAAAATTATCGAATTAGAAGGCAAAAAAGCGTTAGAATTGACACAAATGAATTCTCAAAAGGAAACTGAAATAAAAGAATTGAAAACAAAAATAGATGTTTTTGAAAAAGAAAAACAATATGAGATTGAAAAGGCTTTATCTGAAAAAGAAAAGGAAGTTTCAACTTTGAAAAATAAAATAACAGAAGTCGAGAGTAAAAAAGGTATTGAACTACTCCAAATTAACACCGAAAAAGAAAAACAAATATTAGAGCTTACTTCTAAATTAGAAATTCAAGCTAATCAAACTGAAGTAGAGAAAAATCATATAAAGCAAAATTATGAAACTCAATTAAAAGCCAAAGAAGATGAGATAGCTTTTTATAAAGACTTTAAAGCGAAACAAAGCACAAAAATGGTCGGTGAAAGTTTGGAGCAACATTGTGAAGTATCTTTTAACAATCTTCGTTCGGTGTTCCCGCCTACTGTTAGCTTTGAAAAAGATAATGATGCAAGCAGCGGCAGCAAAGGTGATTATATATATAGAGAATTAGATGAAGATGGTGAAGAAGTTATTTCTATAATGTTTGAGATGAAAAACGAAAATGATGAAACAGCAACGAAAAAGAAAAATGAACATTTTTTTAAAGAATTAGATAAAGATAGAAAACAAAAAAACTGCGAATATGCTGTTTTAGTTTCTATGTTAGAAATAGATAATGAACTTTATAATAATGGAATTGTAGATGTTTCTTATGAATATGAAAAAATGTACGTAATAAGACCACAGTTTTTTATAACCATAATAACTTTATTAAGAAATGCTGCAATGAAATCCTTGCAGTATAAGAAAGAAATAACTTTAATGCGTGAGCAAAATGTAGATATAACAGACTTTGAAAAAAATTTGGAAACTTTTAAAACTGGTTTTTCAAGAAATTATAAATTGGCGAGTGATAAATTTAATAAAGCGATAGAAGAAATAGATAAATCTATAAAAGCATTAGAAAAAACAAAATCAGAATTGTTAGGTTCTGAAAATAATCTTAGGTTAGCTAATAACAAACTAGATGATGTTTCAATAAAAAAATTAACGAAAAATAATCCAACGATGAAAGCTAAGTTTGAAAGTCTTATAGGAGATTAGATTCTCCAAAAACTTAAAAAATAAAATTTTTTACTTGTTTTATTGTTGTTTTTGTGGTATAATTATTAATCGGCAAAGATTATGGAGGTACATAAATTGAAATTCACAGAGCTAATTAGAAAAGAAGCAAATGAAATTTGGGAAGCTAGCTTTAATCACCCTTTTGTTAAAGGAATTGGAGATGGAACACTTCCTTTAGAAAATTTTAAATACTATGTAATGCAAGATGCATACTATTTAACTCATTTTGCTAAGTGCCAAGCCTATGCAGGTGCAAAAGCTTTTGACCTTGAGACTACAGCAAGCTTAGCAGACCATGCAAAAGGAACTTATGAAGCAGAGCTTGCTCTCCATAGAGATTTTTCAAAGCGGCTTGGTATCACAGAAGAAATTTATAAAGCTTTTAAACCAGCACCAACTGCCTATGCGTACACTTCTCATATGTATCGCTCTGTGTTAACAGGAAGTTTGGGCGATGTAATAGCGGCACTTTTGCCTTGTTATTGGCTTTATTATGAAATTGGTGAAAAGCTGAAAATTTGTTCTCCAAAAGAAGATATTTATAAGGAATGGATTGCTACTTATGGTGGTGATTGGTTTCGTAGCTTAGTTGAAGAACAAATTAATAGGTTAGATAAACTTGCTGAAAAAGCAACAGAAGAAGATTTAAAAAGATGGAAAGAACACTTTATTATAAGTAGTCGTTATGAATTAGCATTTTGGGAAATGGCTCACACTTTGGAAGGATGGTTAATTTAAAAAATGGAAAATGAAAATGTTTCAAATAATAAAAATAATATACTTTTTGGTTGGATTAGTTTTGGTTTAGGAATTGCAACTTGGTTTCTTTTCTTTTTTTCTTTATTACTTTCGCCTGCAGCAGTAGTTTTAGGTATTATCTCACTAAAAAAAGAGGGCAAACATTGGTCTTCAATTGTTGGTATCATATTGGGGGGGGTATCTATATTAGCGATGATTTCAAGTTTTTTCTTTTTAGCTAGTAGTTTGTTTTTATTTTGAATTTCTTTTTTTCTAAATTACAGTTTTGTACACATATTTTAGCCAATATTTATATTAATTTAAAAAGCCCTAAATTTATTTTAGGGCTTTTTTTATTGTAAAATTTATGTTATAATTATAGTCGTTACATATTAATTTTTAAGTTTATATAATTGAGCACCTCTTTTAAAAGGTGCATTAAAGATAGCCCGTTTTTTCGCTATCATAGGTAAACTAAAAACGA
>WRFW01000107.1 GCA_009787435.1 Defluviitaleaceae bacterium | reverse complement strand
ACAGAAGAAGACAGGTTAGGTGCTATTGGCGATATAGATTTTGTAATAAATAAAAACGGTATAGAAGAAGATACGGTAATTATAGCTGGTGATAATTTTTTTGATTTTTCACTGTTAGAAGTTTATAAATATTTTGAAGAAATGAAAAAAGATACTGTTTGCACGATGGAAATCTTTGAGAAAGAAAAATTAAAAGGTATGGGCGTTGCAAAATTAGATAAAAATAATAAAATAATTGAGCTAATAGAAAAGCCGAAAAATCCACAATCAAACAATGCAGTTTTTGCCATATACTTTTATAAGAAAGAAACAATTGCACTTTTTAAAAAATATTTAAAAGAGGGTAACCCTAAAGATGCTCCTGGCTATTTTTTAAGTTGGCTGCATAAAAAAGAAGATGTTTTAGCATTTAAAATAAAAGGCATCTGTTATGATATAGGTACATTGGAAAGTTACGAACAAGTAAGAGGGCTATATGAATAATTTAGAAAGAATGAAAGTTTTAGTTAGAGATTTAAACAGAGCAAACGAATCTTATTACTCTGAAAATAAAGAGATAATTACAAATAAAGAATACGATGCATTGTATGATGAGTTAGTAAGTCTTGAAACTAAAACTGGAATAATTATGGCTAAAAGCCCAACTATTAATGTTGGGTTTGAAGCTGTAAATAGCCTTAAAAAGCAAACACATACAACCCCTATGCTTTCCTTAGATAAGACAAAAAGTATAGACCAATTGCAAGAATTTTTAAAAAAAGGCGATGGTTTAATATCTTATAAATTAGATGGTTTAACTATCGTTTTAAGATATGAAGCAGGGGAATTTATAAGTGCTGTTACTCGTGGGAATGGCATTATTGGCGAAGATGTAACACATAACGTTATACATTTTAAACACGTCCCTAAAAAAATTTCTTATAAAGGCAGCCTTTTAATCCGTGGCGAAGGAATTATTACTTATTCCGATTTTGAAAAGATTAATAAATCGGGAGAGTATAAAAATCCTAGAAATTTATGCAGTGGCACTGTTCGCCAGTTAGATAGCTCTAATATTATTAAAAGACCTGTTCATTTTTTGGCATTTAGCATTTTAGAGGGAAGTGATTTTGAAAAAAAATCTGAAGAGCTTGAATTTTTAAAAAACCAAGGCTTTGAGATTACACCTAATAAGCTTGTCTCTTTTGAAAATATTGAAAATGTTATAAATAAATATAAATTAGAAGTTACAACTAGTGATTTTCCAACAGATGGTCTAGTAATAACTTATGATGATATTTCTTTTAGTAAATCTTTAGGGGCAACTTCAAAATTCCCTAAAGATTCTATAGCTTTTAAATGGGAAGATGAAACTAAAGAAACAAAAATTAAATATATTGAATGGAACACTTCAAGAACAGGGTTAATAAACCCAACTGCTGTGTTTGAAACAGTAGAATTAGAGGGAACAAACGTTTCAAAAGCTAGCTTGCACAATTTGAGTATAATTGAAGAACTTAAAATAGGCATAGGCGATATAGTAACAGTTTATAAAGCAAATATGATAATACCTCAAATTGCAGAAAATTTAACTAAAACAG
Organism: Defluviitaleaceae bacterium; assembly: GCA_009787435.1. Taxonomy (GTDB): domain Bacteria; phylum Bacillota; class Clostridia; order Lachnospirales; family UBA5962; genus WRFW01. The sequence goes on along the minus strand of WRFW01000107.1, from coordinate 3,443 downwards.
GTCCAGACCCATACCCTGAAAATTGCCCAGAATGTGGCTCTGAAACTATTATTAATCAAAAAGTGGAATCTAAAACTTTGTATTGCCCAAATGCTTCTTGTAAGGCACAAATTATAAAACGTTTAACTCATTTTGTTAGTAGAAATGCAATGAATATTTCTGGCTTTTCAGAAGCTACACTTTCAAAGTTTTTAGAAAGAGGCTTTATAAATAATACAACAGATATTTACAAGCTAGAGCGATATTTTGAAGAAATAAAATCATTAGATGGCTTTGGGGAAAAATCTATTGAAAATATTCTTAAAAATATAGAAACTTCAAGAAAAGTGAACTTAGCAAATTTAATTTATGCCTTAGGAATAGATGGAATAGGTCTTTCCACAGCAAAGGCACTATGCTCACATTTTTCTTATGATGTTCAAAAAATAATAAATGCAGTTAGTGAAGATTTAATGGAAATAGAGGGCTTTGGGGATATTTTAACGAATAATTTTATAAATTATTTTACTAATGAAGAAGAGCTTTCCATGTTCCTAGAGCTTTTAGAGCAGCTTGAAGTGGAAAAGCCGATAGTTAACGAAAATAATACTGAATTTTTAGCAGGCTTAGTGTTCGTTATAACTGGTAATATGGAAGAATATAAAAACAGAGAAGAACTTAAAGAAGAAATAGAAAAAAACGGCGGCAAAGTTTCAAGCAGCGTTTCAAAAAACACAAGCTATTTAATAAACAATGACACCGAAAGCAATTCTTCTAAAAATAAAAAGGCAAAAGAATTAGGTATTTCTATAATTAATGAACAAGGATTTATAGAGCTGCTTAGCTTAAAAGGCAATAAGGATTAATACATTATAAATTGGCAAGTTTTGATATAGCATCTTTATTTAATATAACTTCACCGTATTCTTTAAATTTAGATTCAAGCTTTAAATTTTTAACTTCTTCACCGTGCTCAATTAAGAAAGAAGTGCCTTCTTCGCCAAGCCTGCCCTCTAATACGATATAATATTCATTTTCAAATTTATAAACTTTGCTATACCCTAAAAAGTAGCCGTTTATAAGCTTGCTCACTTCTATAACTTGTTCTAAAGTTTTAAAACCGTATATGTAAACATTTTTTATTCTACGGTTTTCTTTAGAGTAGCTATGGCTAGGTTGATTATAGTTAGAGCTTTGAATGTGCTTAAAATTTGGTGCAGTTATACTTTTGTGCCCTATGCCGCCTGCTGTTTGGTTAATATTATTAATGTTGTTAATATTTCTATTATCACTAATAGAGGGATTTGAGATTTTCGTTACTATAATTGTTAGTTCTTCAAAATGAGTTGGTACTACTTCCACCATATGATGCGTATCATTAAGAAAGAAGCCTAGTTTAACCATAGCTTCATGTTTTATTTCTTGAACTAAAAGCTCTAACTTGCTTTGGCTTTTATCTAATTCTGTAATTTTTAACCCTCTGCTTTCTAGTTCTTCTTTTCCCAATATAAATTTTATTTGTTTATCATTAACTTTCTCTATTCTCATCTTCAACTCTCCTTAACTTTATATGCTATATATTATACACTTAACTACAAAAAACTTCAATAGGACTAAATTGGGGGCAAAAATAATCACCAACCTTTATAAGTATAACCCTTTTTCAAACTTTTTTCAAACCTTTTTTTAAAATTTTTGAGAAAGTTTAAAAATATTACTAAGAGGTATACATTTTTAAAAATCTGGAGGCAATATGGATACAAAAGAAAATAAAATAGATGTGTATGATACACTATCAAAAGAAGCTACTAAAAGCCTTATGCAAAGCAGGCTGAAAAAAGAACTTTCTGAAGAAGATTTAGTAACCCCTGTGGCAGAGCAAATAACCCCTGCACCTATTAAAGAAACTTTAGAAAATAACGAAGAAGATTACATAAGACCAAGTTCTAAAAGACTTGCAGGGCAAGGGTTGAGCCTTTCAGAAGCTGAAAGAGAAGCGAGGAGGCGTTCCTTAACAACAGAAGAAGAAATTCCTTTTGTGCCTAAAAGAACTTCTAATTCTAAAAATTCTAAGACCGCTGCTCCTCAAAGAAGAACACAAACACCGGCTAGGCAAGGTCAAAAAAGACCACCACAAGGGGGTACTAGAAGCCGCGGTGCTGTTGACCCTTTTTATAAAAATACAAAAAGGCACCCAAATAAACCAAAGTCTACACCGCCTATAGTATATGTTGGTGCGGGAATTTTAGCTTTGTTTATAGGTATATTTATTTTTTTACTAGTTAATAATAGCACGCTTTCTTCAAGAAATAGAGAATTGCAAGAGCAGTTATATAGTATGCAGCCAGAGCAATTAGCAGAGCTTCAAAATTTAGTTTCATATTTAAATGTAGAAAATGAAGAATTAAGAGAGCTTGTTCAGGGGCTTCATGCTGAACTAGATTCTCTTGAGGGCATAGGTGTTGCTAGTGAAAGTGAACCGCTTACCGATGGTGTAGCAGTTACAGGCGAAAGAATACATGTTGTTCAATCAGGTAATACCTTAGCAGGAATAAGCCAATACTTTTTTAATTCTCAATCACCAACCCATATAAATGCTATAATGGAAGCAAATAATTTAACAAGTTATAACCTATCTTTAGGGCAAGAGCTTATAATACCGAATATTTCAAATTAAGAGGTTTAAATGAATTTAGAAAAAATGAGTCTCCATGAATTGCGTTCTTTAGGAAAAGAGTTTAATTTAAAAAGCGTTACTACTTTTAAAAAATCTGAGCTAATACAAAATATAAAAGTGTTAATGGAAAAGAAAGAAAAAGAAGAAGCTGAGCTTTTTGATAAAAGGCGTATAAATCTTAAAGAACTAGACAGCGGCGAAATTGGCGAGGGTGTGCTTGAAGTAATGCCGGATGGTTTTGGTTTTTTAAGATTAGATAATTTTCTTCCAAGCACTAGAGATATTTATGTGTCGCCGCCTCAAATTAGGCGTTTTAAGCTTAAAACTGGCGACTATGTAAAAGGCAATATGCGTATTCCGAAAGAAAATGAAAAATTTGACGCTCTCCTTTTCGTTACAGACGTTAATGGAGAGCGTGCAGATAATGTTTTAGGCAGAAAACCCTTTGAAACTTTAACCCCTATATATCCGGAAGAAAAAATTAAGCTAGAGCCTCTTTCAGCTGGTGTAACTTTAATCAAAGAAGATATTTCTATGAGACTTATTGATTTATTTGCCCCGATTGGAAAAGGGCAACGAGGGATGATAGTTGCACCACCTAAAACTGGTAAAACTGTTCTTCTTAAAAAAATTGCAAATTCTATTATAAAAAATCACCCAGAAATGCATATGATTGTATTGCTTATAGATGAAAGACCAGAAGAAGTAACAGATATTCAACGCTCTATTGTTGGAGACAATATAGATGTTGTCTATTCTACTTTTGATGAACAGCCAGAGCACCATA
>WRFW01000106.1 GCA_009787435.1 Defluviitaleaceae bacterium | reverse complement strand
TTGCGAGGGGTGTTCGTTTGTGCCGTCCCCTGCGTTTATTACGTGTGCTTTCACGTTCTCAGCCAATAGATGAGAAGCCCCAGCCTTTCCATGCCTTAATATTATAAAGTCTGTACCCATTGCATCTATAGTTTCGCCTGTATCTATTAATGTTTCATCTTTAGTAACACTGCTTGTGCTTATTGCTAAATCATCTGAAAGCATTCCTAGATATTTTGCAGCTAACCAAAAGGAGAGTTTTGTCCTCGTGGAATTTTCATAGAAAAGGGTAGTAATAGAGCCATTTAAGCTATAGTTTCTAACTTTTTTATCTCTAATGAGCGGCTTTAAATTTTCGGTTTCTTTCAAAAAAGCTTGTATTTGCTCCTTTTCAAGCTCTCTTATAGTTAGTAAATCTTTCATAGTTTCCCCTTGTATTAATTTAAAAAATTGCGTTAGGATAGCAAATAGGATAGTATACCCAAAACTCTATTTGGTCGTTTTTAAATTACCAAAATATAGCCTAGATAATTTACTATTTTTAATGCACCCTTTTTTACTGTGCCTGCTAATCACTTAAAAACCACCGAGAGCAGTTTCTATTAGCTTTCTTTTTAAAGCGTATAAATTAGGGCTTAAATCTACATGGTATTTATGCGGGTTTAAAAGCCTTGAAGTTTCAGACCACAAAGTGTTACGTTCTCTTTTTGAATATTCAGCTATTTCAACTGTCGTCCTTGGTTTGTATAGCCTGCCGGCTTCAAAAACTTTTACTAGCATTGGTCTTATAGTGTATTCATTAGCTTTCCACATTTTCTTTTTCCAAGGCTCACTTGGGTCAAAAAGGGTTAGATTATTTGAAGAATCTATTCCCTCTTCTTCTAAGGTTATAAGGTCTGCATTGGCATAGCCTTGATTATCATATATTCTATAAAAAGTTTTATTGCCGGGGTTATTTATTTTAGAAGAAGAATCTGAAAGCTTAATTACAGGCATTAAATAAGTTCCATTTTCAGCATTCACACCATCTATAGGAACTTCCCTTGCAGACATTTTATAGACACCGCCAAAATATGCTTTAGTAGCAGAAGTTATAAGCTTGGTGCCTATTCCATACATATCTACAACTGCCCCCTGATAGTCTAGATCTCTTATTATATTTTCATCTAAATCGTTACTTGCAACGATTTTTGCATGTGGGAAGCCTGCTTCATCTAACAATTTTCGTGCAATTTTACTCGTATAAGATATATCGCCAGAATCTAGCCTTATTCCTATAGCACCTAGCCTGCCTTGAAACTCTTTAAAAACTTGTATGGCATTTGGCAAGCCACTTTTTAATGTGTTAAAAGTGTCAACTAATAATATGCAATTGTGTGGGTAAGCTTTTGCATACTCACGAAAAGATGTGAGCTCATCTGCATGGCTCATTACCCAGCTATGGCTATGCGTGCCTATCGGTTTTAAACCAAATTCATAAGCAGCTTGCACATTGCTTGTACCAACGGCACCGCCTATTATACTAGCTCTTGCCCCATAATGAGCCGCCCCAAAGCCTTGGGCACGACGCATGCCAAATTCAACGACAGGTTTAGAACCAGCTGCAGAAACTATTCTAGCCGTTTTAGTTGCAATAAGGCTTTGGTGGCTAGTTATATTTAAGAGTGCCCCCTCTATAAGGTGAGCTTCCATAATATTTGCTATTACTTTAATTATAGGTGTGTTTGGAAAAATAACACTACCCTCTGGTACGCTAAAAACAGTGCCTGTAAATCTAAATGTAGTTAAATAGAATAGAAATTCTTCTGTAAATATATTTTGCTCTCTCAAATAACCTATATCTTCTTTTGTAAACTTAAGATTTTCCAAATATTCCAAGAGCTGCTCTAAGCCGCAAAAGATACTAAAGCCGCCATCGTCTGGATTTTCTCTATAAAACATATCAAAAATGGTTAGTTCTTTATGTTTATTTTGATTGAAAAAGCCTTGCATCATCGTTAGCTCATAAAAGTCTGTAAATAAAGCTGTCATTTTATTTTTTCCTCGTGTATAAAATATTTTAATTGTGGCTATAATCACTACTAAGCTATTATTTATCAATTCCCCGCTGGAATTGTTTTAGCTAGGCATTTTTAGTTTATGGTTTTTTAATGATTTTAATCAAAAACTATAAAGCGAGAAATGCCGCTTAATATCCCCCTCTTTTTGGCTTATTAAAGGCATTTGTCTTTAATAAGCCTTTTATATTTGGGAAAAAGCTAAATAGTATTTATATTTTTGTATATTTTAGCATAAATTTAGCAACTGCACCTTAGTTTGCATTCTATATTTTTAGGTGATAAGCATAATTTTAGGAGCAAGAATGCTAACAAAATTTCTATATTATCTAAATTTTTGCATCAAAAATCATGTTTCCTATAATTATAATACAAATTTGGAAAGATTACAATAGCTATTTTTTTCATAATTTTGCATAATAAAAACCGCTTTAAAAAGCGGTTTTTATCGTTGAATGCTTTTTTAAAAATGCCCAAGCTTTGCTATATCAAATCGTAAGAATATAAAAAAGAGCCTGTGGCTCTTTTTTAACTTAAAGCATATTCAACTACTTCTGCAAAGGCTGAATTATCATTATCATTTTTTGTTATCTTGTTTGCAATAGCTTTAAGCTCGGGCACTGCATTTGCTATAGCAACTCCTAAGCCTGCTTGTTTTATAAGCTCTAGATCGTTATAATTATCCCCAAAGCCTATCGTTTTTTCTATATCTATTTTTAAATAGTCTGCTAAATGAACTAAAGCAGTGCCTTTATTAACGCCTTTAGGAACAAGCTCTAATAAATAATGCCCAGTAAATACTACATCATATCTGTCTTTTGCTAGCTCAATCAACTTAGGCTCAAGCTCTTTTAAAATTTTATTTTCGCCAAGTATTAAAAGCTTGAAAATATCACCCTCTAAATCGGTTATATTTTTTTGCTCTATTATGTTCATTTTGTTATTTTGCTTAATATATAATTTTTTTAAGAGCTCTTTTTGCTCTGTTAAAATATCATCAAAGCTAGTATATAAACCCATAACTATTTGGGAATTGCCTTGGCTATCTAATTCATATTGCTTTAAAAAATTGTGCCCCTCTATTGCATATTCTTTTTTTAGCTTACTTTCAAGTATAGGTTTATTCATATTACCGCTATGAACGATAGCACCACCATTGAAACCTATTAAATAAGCACCTTTAAGCTGCAATTCCTGCTCTACTATATATTTTAAACTAGAAACGCTTCTTCCAGAGCATAGAACAACTTCTATGCCACTTTCCTCTGCTTTTCTAGCGGCTGCCCTATTTGCTTCATCTACAATATACTTACTGTTGCCTAATGTTCCATCTACATCTGTAGCTATTAACTTATACCGCATTTTAATAAATCCCCCATTATAAATTTATTCCAATGCCTATTTTATCATATTTTTTTTCAAAATTCAAGCTTGAATTTTAAAGGTTAAAAATTAATTCATAGTTTTCAACCAATAATTAACTTGCAGCAAATACCCTATTTGTTGGGGATGTGCCATTAACTGCCCAAAAAAAGGTTTAATTTTGGCTTCTTCAATTTCATCTTTCCTTTTTAAAAGCTGTATCGTTTTTTCTCTGTCTAAATATTCATTTATAGGCTCATGTGTGCTATTTAAAACATCAAACATCATTTCAGTTACACGGTTTGTGTAAGATTTGTTATAAGTTTTTGGATAAGGAAATTTTTTGCGATATAAAATTTCTTCTGGCAACACACCATTAGCAGCTTTTCTTAATATATACTTATCTTTCTTAAAAGAAGACCGCAAATTATAAACATAGCTAAGCAAAGCTTCATTTGCATATGGCATTAGCGGAGTTTTATTAGCAAAAGACGATATTTTTTCAGTTCTATCTACTAATACAGGCATAAACCAATCTATAGTTAGCTTGTGATTGTTCGTATAAGTTTCTTTAAAAGTATTGTTCACAAATTTTTCTATACCTAGCTTGAAACTATCTTTTAAAAACCAAGTTCTCGTTTCTATATCACTGCTCCATGGGAAATTTTCAAAAACTTCATCTTTTTGCATCCACCAATATCCACCGAAAACTTCATCTGCACCCTCTCCTGTAAAAAAAGTATCTTCTTTTATTAAAGAAAGAAATGATAATAAAGAAGAATCTATATCTGCCATGCCTGGGTAACCCCTTGCATCTACTACTTTAAAAAGATTATTTATTAGCTCATCTGTTCCAATTTCTAAGAAAGTGTGCTCTGTTTCTATGTAACTTATAACTTTTTCTACCCATGGTCTGTCTATGTTTTCACTATTTTCATATTGAAATGAATAAGTTTTTAAAGGCTTGCCAAATTTTTTATAATAATCTTTTGCAGCTATTGCAGTTAACACACTTGAATCAAGCCCGCCAGAAAGAAGGCTGCAGATATTTTCAGTTAATATTTCAGAATAAACACTTTCATTAATTAACTGCCTTATATGTTCCGAAGCTTCTTTTTCGGTTGTATACTCTGCTTTCAGATGATTATCGCTATTTAAATAATATTCTTTTGCACCAATGCGAGTAACCATAGGACCTATGCCAAATATTTCTTCATAATTAAATTTTTGCTTTTTCATAAAAATACTAAACTCCTTTTTTTGATGTTGCTTTTTTCAATACTGCTTTTATAAAAATACTAAGTTACTTTTTTCAATGCTGATTTTTTATAAAAATCTTAAAAACCTCTTCCATTTTTTCTTCATATGTGTTATTATATTATAATGAAAAAATTTTTGATACTGCTTTTAACGGCTTTAGGATTGATAGGCTTTTTTAGCTCTCCGATTATGAACATTCAATATGTTCATGTTTATGGCAATGAAAACCTTTCAACTTCTATAATAATAAATACAATTCCTGAAACTTCCCATGTTTTTTCATATTCATCAAGAAGAGCCGTGGAAGCACTTAAAAACAACTTACCGCAAGTG
>WRFW01000105.1 GCA_009787435.1 Defluviitaleaceae bacterium | reverse complement strand
AAAAGAGATAGATTATTGCTTTTAATTTGACTATTTAATTCATGTTGGCAGCAAGGGGCGGCTAAAATAATTTTTGCGTTTAATTTAATACCTTGAAAAAGAGCATAGTCTGTTGCAGTATCACAAGCGTGCAAAGATATTATCATATCTATGTTATTTTCTATTTTTGTAAAATCTTCTTGCACATCTCCTGTTTTAAAAGTTAAGCCAGTATAGCCATATTTTTCAGCTACTTTTGTACAATGGTTAATAACATCTTCTTTTAAATCAAGCCCTATCATCTCTACTTTTAAGCCTTTAATTTCAGTTAAAAAATAGTAAACTATAAAAGTAAGATAAGATTTACCGCAACCAAAATCAATAACTTTTAAACTACTCATATCGTCTGTGAGAGTATCATTAATAATCTCTAAATAGCGGTTAATTTGGCGATATTTATGTTGCATGGAAGATGCTATTTTCCCTTCGTGCGTGAAAATTCCCATATCTATTAAAGGCGGTATTAATTCGCCTTCATTTAAAATATAGTTCTTTTGCCTATTATGGGTCTTCTCATGTTTGTTTGTTTCTCTCTGTTTTTCAAGTTTTTTAGCTTTTTTCTCGTATTTTTTCATACGTTATATTCCTTTTTGTTTCTAAGTTATATCATAAATTTTAGAACTAAATATGAGATAAATCGCATTAATACAAGGAAAGTGATAAGGAATTGAGAGAGTTCACACCGAGTATATAACTAAATTTATGAAGAAAATAGAAGTTATCCCCAATGCGATTTATCTATAAATATTATTTAATAACAAATTGCTTTACTAAGCTTTTCATAACATCTGCTTGGCTTGAAAGTTCTTCAGAGCTAGAAGCCGCTTCTTCACTAGTTGCAGAGTTGCTAGTTACAACGCTTGTAACTTGGCTTATGCCAACTGCTATTTGTTCAAAGCTTTCATTTTGGTCTGAAACAGATTTTGCTATTTCTTGAATTAAATTGGCGATTTTTTGACTATCTTCAACGATTTTTCCAAGGCTTGAGGCGGTTTGCTCTGCTTGAATAGTTCCTTCTTTCACACTATTTATACTTTCTTCAATTAATTCTCTAGTTTCGCTCGCTGCCCCTTGGCTTCGAGTGGCAAGGGCTCTCACTTCTTCAGCTACAACTGCAAAGCCACGCCCATGCTCACCTGCTCTTGCAGCTTCCACCGAAGCATTAAGAGCAAGTAAATTTGTTTGGAATGCTATATCTTCTATTACAGTTATAATGCTACCAATTTTTGTTGAAAATTCTTTAATGCTTTCCATTTGGTTTAAAAGAATTTGCATATCTTCATTGCTTTCATTTGCACGAACACTGCTTCCTTTTGTAAATTGGTCTACATTAGTAATAGATTTTAAATTAGAGCTGCTAGTTTCTGCAACTAAATCTATTGTTGCATTAATTTCTTCTAAATTTGCAGCTTGCTCACTTGCCCCTGTTGCTAAATTCATAGCACCAGAAGAAATTTGCCTAGCCCCTATATCTACTTGCTCTGCAGCACTTCCGATTTCAGAAATCACATTATTGAAACTAGAGATTATATTAGTTAAACTGTCTTTAATTTTGCTAAACTCGCCAACATATCTACGATTTATAGTAGAAGTTAAGTTTTTATTTGCCATTTCATCTAAAATATTAGAAATTTCTATAATATAGCTGCTAATATTATCAATTGTTGTGTTAGTAATATTTTTTAAAACTTCAAATTCACCTTTGTAATCGCCTTTCATTTTTACAAATTTACCTTCAGAAAGAGCTTTAAGCGAAATTATAGTTTCATCAAAAGGGGTACTAAAAGCTTCTAAAACTTTATTAAGCCCTTCAACAAGTTCTTTCCAATTGCCTGTTTGGTTTGAAGTATTTATTCTATAGTAAGTGTTGCCTTCTTTTATAGCTTCAATCATTCCTAAAATTTCTGAATAAACTGCTTTTAAATTTTCTTTCGTTCCATTTGCGGCTTCATTAAACATTGCACTATCACCAAAAAATCTACGAAGAGTAGCATCAAAATTACCCTCTGCATATTCTTTCATTACTTCTGCTAATTCAATTGAATCTTGAGCCAAAACATTAAGAGCACTATTCATTGAAACTGCTATGCCTTTATATCCGCCTATAAACTTATCTTCATCTATTCGCATATATAAGCCGCCCTCTTCAGCTTTCTTTGAAACATGTTTAATTTCGTTTAAAAGAAGAGTAAAAGGCATAAGCATATCTGAAATTGTATTTGAAAGCTTCCCAATCTCATCTATACTATTTGTTTTCATGTTCACAGATAAATCGCCATTTGCTATTGCGTTCGCTTTTTTTGATATTTCATCTATAGAGCTTAATATATTACGAATTAATAATATAGCGATAATAATAAATACGAAAATTGAAATTATTAAAGCTGTAGTAACTAAATTTGCTGCATTGCTAAAGCTATTTCTAATAGTGTTTAATCTTGCTGCTGGTGCATTTATGGTAGCTTGGACTAATTCCTCTGAAATTTCTTCTAAAGGCTGTGCATAAATAGAAACTCTATTGTTTATTCCATTAATACTGGCTATATTATTTTCAGAAGAAGCTGTGAAAAGTTCATTTGTAACTGCTATAAAATTGTAAAATGCTTCATGGTAAGAATTTATAAGGTTTGTGTTTGTTACAACTGCTGCTGGTGGAATATCACCATCGTTTGCTGGTTGCATACTTTGTATATATCTATTTAAAAGTTCATTTGTGCTATTTATAATTTCATTAAGTTGAATTCTCGCTTGTGTTAAAACATTTGCATTGCCAAAATTTTGAGATACAGTTTGATTTAAACTATAAAGCTCTAATTCATTAACTCTAAGAAGTGTAGCTACTAAAATTCTTTCTTGAGGACCCATTACTAAGCTTTCATATCTATAAGAATAGTTATATAAAAGTGATATCAAAATTATACTAAATATTGCAGACAAAGTTATTATACTTGCAAAACTTAATAACAACCTCGCCTTTATAGTTTTTAGACTTCTCATAAACAGCCCCCTTTCTCGGTGTTCTGTCTTTATGTTTGTATTAGGTTTCTCCTATTATTATACTCAAGAAACGGGAATTCAATAACTTATTTTTAATGCAATCTTATTCATCCCACTCAAATTTAACTATATTTCCACTATCAACATTAATATACATTTCAACGAGTGGAAGCCTGCCTCCATTAACTCTAAATAAAAGCTCCCAAACCCACTGCCCATATTCCCAGTCTATACCTGAATTATTTCTAAAAGTGCCCGTGTAACCTCTTCTTGCTATTTCTGCATAGCCTATTTCAATTGCTCTTTCAAGGCTAATATTTGTATTAGTTGGTCTATTATTTCTTGAGTGTTGGTTTAATCGCCTTTCATCTTCTCTTCTAGCTTTTTGGTCTTCTACTATTCTTGAAGAAAAAGATGGATAATACAAACTTTGTCTTCTATAAATCGGTTCTTCGGTTAATTCCGCTGTTCTATTATTATTTAAAGTTAACAATAACATTTCAACTAAGGCTCTAAGTTCTTCAATATCACGTCTAAGCTCGGCAATGATAGTATCGTTATTTCTACTATATTCTTGCAACGTTTGTGCATGCACAACATTTAAATTTGAAGTTTCATTGTTAATTCTAAAAAAAGTTGTAAGAATAACCAAACTAAATATTAAAACACCGCTTGTTAATAAGCCTGCAATTAATTTTCTTTTCATAGTTATTCTCCTTTTATCCCAATTTTAAGCTCGCTAAGCTGTGCTTCTGAAATTTCACTAGGTGCATTAGTTAGAGGGCATGAAGCGTCTTTCACTTTTGGAAAAGCTATTACATCTCTTATAGAAGATGATTTTGTCATAAGCATTACTATTCTATCTAACCCTAAGGCAATCCCACCATGGGGTGGCACACCATATTTAAATGCTTCTAAAAGAAATCCAAATTGTTCATAAGCTTCTTCTTTGCTAAAACTTAAACTTTGAAACATTTCTTCTTGCATTTCTGGGTTTGTTATTCTAAGGCTTCCCCCACCTAATTCAAAACCATTTAAAACTAAATCATATGCAATAGCTCGCACTGCTCTAGGGTCTGTTTTTAAAAGTTCTTTATCTTCATCCATCAACCTTGTAAACGGATGATGGCGAGCATAAAAACGTTCATCTTCTTTGTTATATTCAAGAAGCGGGAATTCAGTAACCCATAAAAAGTTAAATTTATTTTCATCTATTAAACCCTCATCCGTTCCTATTTTTAAGCGAACACCTCCTAAAGCGTCAAAAACTATTTCTTCTTCATCTGCACAAATTAATATAAGGTCTCCTTTTTGTGCATTTGCAGCTTTTAAAATACTTTCTAGTTCATCTTCTGTTAAAACTTTCCCTAAAGAAGTTTTTATTTCTTCTCCAAAAGCTATATAGCTAAGCGTTTTTGCTTTAAAATCTTTTGCACGGTCTATAAGTTTATCTATTTTTTTTCTTGAAAGAGCAGCAAGCTCTTTTGCATTTATTGCCCCTACTCTTTCAGCATTTTTAAAGATTTCAAAATTTGTGCTATGTGCTGTTTCTGTTATGTTTATAAGCTCTAAATCGAAGCGGGTATCTGGCTTATCACTTCCGAAACGCTCCATAGCTTCGGCAAAAGTTATTCTTGGGAAAGGGGTATTAAGTTCTATGTTTAAAACTTCTTTCCAAAGCGTTTTCATTAAATTTTCTGCAAGATTTATTATATCTTCTTCGTCTATAAAAGAAAGTTCTATGTCTATTTGAGTAAATTCTGGCTGTCTATCGGCTCTTAAATCTTCATCTCTAAAACAACGAACTATTTGGAAATATTTGTCCAATCCGCTAATCATAAAAAGCTGTTTGAAAAGTTGCGGGCTTTGTGGTAAAGCATAAAAATTGCCCGGATTAACACGGCTAGGCAAAACATAATCTCTTGCACCCTCTGG
>WRFW01000104.1 GCA_009787435.1 Defluviitaleaceae bacterium | reverse complement strand
TTTAGCATATATTATTAAAAATATCAAGCTTGCCCAAATTGAAAATTGGGAAGCTAATTTGGTATCGTTAAACTTGGGCATTATTAAAAAACACTTGCATAATTTTTAAAATTAATTTATAATAGATAATGTAGAAAATAGAAAAATTAACGTTTACAACTATGTAACGAAAACAAAAGAGGATTTAAAATGAACATATCAACAGTGCTAGCAAAAGAATTTAATTTACAAGAAAAATATGTGGAAAATACCGTTAAATTAATAGATGAAGAAAATACTATACCATTTATTGCACGCTATAGAAAAGAATTAACAGGCGAAATGGACGACCAAACACTAAGGCTTCTTTTCGATAGGCTCACATATCTTCGCAATTTAGAAGAAAGAAAAAAAACAATACTAAAAAGCATAGAAGACCAAGGTAAGCTTACAACTGAGATAGAAGAAAACCTTAAAAAAGCTGCAACACTAACAGAAATTGAAGATATTTATAGACCATATAAGCCAAAAAGAAGAACGAGAGCAACAATAGCTATAGAACGGGGGCTAGAACCTTTAGCAGAAATTTTATGGCAGCAAGATACAAAAGAAAGCCTTGAAAGTATAGCCATAAACTATATAAGCGAAGAAAAGGGAGTGGAAACTGCCGGGGCAGCTATACAAGGGGCGGCAGATATAATAGCTGAAAAAATTTCGGATGAGCAAAAATATAGAGATATAATAAGAAAAATAACAACAGAAGATGGCTTGTTAAATTCTTTAAAAGCAGCAAAAGCAGATGAAATAGAAAAATCTAATGTATATGAAATGTATTTTGAATTTTCAGAAAGCTTAAAAAAAGTGCCTAATCACCGCATTTTAGCAATAAACCGTGGTGAAACTGAAAATGTTTTAAAAGTTTCAATAGAAGCCCCTATAGAAAAGATAATATTAAAATTAGAGCAAGCTATATTAAAACAAAATAGCAGCACCATAGAACTAATGAAAGAAACTATTTTAGATTCTTATAAAAGGCTTGCAGCCCCCTCAATTGAAAGAGAGCTTAGAACAATTCTAACAGAAAAAGCAGGCGAGGGAGCAATTAAAGTTTTCGCTGAAAATTTAAAACAAATTCTTATGCAGCCACCTATTAAAGGAAATATCGTATTAGCAATTGACCCCGGCTATAGAACAGGCTGTAAATTTGCAGTAATAGACGAAACCGGAAAAGTTTTAGACGTTGGCATTGTTCATTGCACATTACCAAAAATGGACACTACACCTGCTAAAAAAACGCTGTTAAATATGATTAAAAAGCATTCTGTGTCTCTAATTGCTATAGGAAATGGAACAGCTAGCCGAGAAACAGAATTTGTAACAGCAGAACTAATAAGAGAAAATTCATTAAATATTAACTATATAATAGTTAATGAAGCAGGTGCTTCTGTTTATTCTGCTTCTAAACTAGGAGCTGAAGAATTCCCAGATTTTGATGTTGCTCTTCGCTCTGCAGCTTCAATAGGGCGTAGGCTTCAAGACCCACTAGCCGAGCTAGTTAAAATAGACCCAAAATCTATAGGAGTTGGGCAATACCAACATGATATGAACCAAAAACGCCTAGGCGAAACACTTACTGGTGTAGTTGAAGATTGTGTTAATAGAGTAGGCGTAGACTTAAACACTGCTTCACCAAGTCTTCTTGCTTATGTTTCAGGTGTTAGCGGGCAAGTAGCAAAAAACATATTAGAATACAGAGAAGAAAACGGAAAGTTTACGAGCCGAAAAGAACTTTTAAAAGTAAAAAAGCTAGGTCCTAAAGCTTTTGAGCAATGTGCAGGATTTCTTCGCATACCAGAATCTAAAAACCCTTTAGACAATACAGGCGTTCACCCAGAATCATACAAAATTGCAGAAAAATATATTGAGCTTAAAGACAAAGTAAGCGATATAACTGAAATTGCAAATTCTTTAGAAGTGGGCATTCCAACTATAAAAGATATAATAAAAGAATTAGAAAAACCAGGGCGAGACCCAAGAGAAGATTTGCCAAAACCAATATTAAAAAACGACGTTTTAACGATAAGCGATTTAAAACCAGGTATGATACTTAAAGGAACTATAAGAAATGTAATAGACTTTGGTATTTTTGTAGATATTGGTGTGCATCAAGATGGGCTTGTGCATATTTCACAAATTAGTAAAAAAAGAATAAACCACCCTTTAGATGTAGTTAGCTTGGGTGATATTATAGAAGTTATGGTTATGGAAGTTGATGAAAAGAAAAATAGAATTGCTTTAACTATGAAAATAGAAAAAAACTAGACTAAGTCTAGCTTCGTTTATAAGCGGTTAATTAAATTTTTGCTAATAGAAGCAGTTCTATAATAAATGATTAGAAATAACGTTTTTTTTAAATTTTCTGAAATATCAAGGGTATTTATATCGTTTTCTATTTGCTCGCTATTTGATAATCTAATAAAGAGCATATACAAGTTTTCTAAATCATCGATATTTTCAAATAAAATTTTAAGCTCATCTAAAGAAAGTATCGATTTCAAAGAAGCTATAAAAAAGAGCATTATAATATGCTCTTTAACATAGTAGCGTTTTTCTGAAAGAGGATTCAAAAGCCCTATGCGTACATAGTTTTGAATCATAGTTTTTGTAAATTTAATATTGTGCCGTTCAAAAAAAAGTATCACTTGGCTAAGATACAATTTAGAATGATATTTAGAAAAAGAGTCCATTATATTTATAATGGGTTCTTTTTCTATTTTCAACCAAGTTACAAAATCTGTCATACTCTTCCTACTAAGCCAATAGAAACTTTATTTAAATCAAAAACTCTATCATATACGCTATAAAAGCTTTCCATACTTATATTATCTATTTTTTCTATAACTTCATCTGGCGTTCGTATTTTATTAGTTAAAAGCAAGCTTCTACCTATATTACTCATACGGCTATTAGAGCTTTCAAGGCTCAATATATAGTTTGCTTTAAGCTGCTCTTTAACACTTGAAAGCTCATCTTCTAAAATTTTATCTGTTTTTAAACGTTTAATTTCTTTCATCATAAGCTCTAAAGTTTTTTCTGTGTTTTCGGGTGCATTGCTTGCATATAAAGAAAATATTCCTGTATCTTCAAAAGACTGGTTATATGAATAAACGGAATAAACAAGCCCTTTATCTTCTCTAATTTTTTGGAATAGCCTTGAACTCATCCCGCCGCCTAAATATGCACTTAAAGCGGATAAAGAATAAATATCATTATCCATAGTAGGAATTGATGGAAAGCTAGTTTGAATGTGAACTTGTTCTATATCTTTAAATTTTTTAACTTCACCCTTTTTATATTCAGAAAAAATATTTGGCGGTGTATCTTTCTCTATTGTAAAATTTTCAAAGGTGTTTAATAATTCAAGCACTTCTTCCCTATTAAAGCCACCTGCAACAGAAAGAACGATGTTTGAGGGTGTATATCTTTCTTTAAAATAATCTTTAAAAGTTTTTGTGTTGAATTCTGTTATCGTTTTTTTTGTGCCTAAAATAGGCAACCCCAGGCTTTTATTTCCGTAAACTTCGTGAAATAAAATATCTGAAACTACATCTTCCGGAATATCTTCATACATATTTATTTCTTCAATTATTACATTTCTTTCTTTTTCTATCTCTTCTTCTTCAAAAAGGGAATCAAAAAACATATCTGTTAAAATATCTAAACCTTTTTTAAAGTGTGAGTCTAAAGTTTTTGTATAAAAGCAAGTGTGTTCACGTGTAGTATAGGCATTTATTTGACCACCTATAGAGTCTATCTCGTCTGCTATTTGTTTTGCAGAGCGTTTATTTGTGCCTTTAAAAAGCATATGCTCTATAAAATGAGAAATTCCATTAAGTTCACTCGGTTCATGCCTTGTGCCATTTTTAACCCAAATTCCAAAACATATAGAACGTAAGTGCGGCATATTTTCAAGCACAACACGAACTCCATTTTTAAGCTTTATCGTTTCTATCATTTATTTTAAAAGTGCCTTTCTTAAACTTTCTATAACATATACTAGCGAAGCTAGCTATAAAAGTGCCTTTCTTGAGATATCTATTCTCCCTTGTTCGTCTATCTTTATAACTTTCACTTCTATTTCATCACCAATATTTACTACATCTTCAACTTTGGCTACACGCTCTTTCGCTAATTGTGAAATATGAACTAAAGCTTCTTTTTCTGGTGCAATCTCAACGAATGCCCCAAAGTTTAGTATGCGTGTAACTTTACCTTTATATACAGCTCCAACTTCTGGCACAGTTACTATAGCTTTTATTATAGAAATAGCTTTTTCAACTTTTAAAGGATCCATATCTACTATGAATATTCTACCGTCGTCTTCGGTGTCTATTTTAGAAACGCCGCTTTCTTCTAAAATACGCTTAATAACTTTTCCACGTGTGCCGATTACTTCTGAAATTTTATCTACATCTATTGTAATTACTTTAATTTTCGGTGCATATGGTGAAATTTCTTCTCTTGGCTTTTCTATACATTTAAGCATAACTTCATCTAAAATATAATCTCTTGAAGTTTTTGTTTCCAATAAAGATTGTTCGATAATTTCATGAGTTATACCGTTTATTTTCATATCTAGCTGTATAGCGGTTATCCCTTTTTTTGTGCCTGCTACTTTAAAATCCATATCACCAAAAAAGTCTTCCAAGCCTTGTATATCTGTTAAAAGAATGTGCTCATTGCTATTTTCTTCAGTAACTAAGCCGACCGATATACCAGCAACAGGTGCTTTAATAGGAACGCCTGCAGCCATTAAACTAAGTGTGCTAGCACAAACTGAGCCTTGGCTAGTAGACCCATTAGAAGATAACACTTCACTAACTACTCTTATAGCATATGGAAAATCTTCTTCTGAGGGAAGCACAGGAACAAGTGCTTTTTCAGCTAAGGCACCGTGCCCTATTTCACGCC
>WRFW01000103.1 GCA_009787435.1 Defluviitaleaceae bacterium | reverse complement strand
GGGGGGGGGTAACAAAATTATATAAAATAACCATTGAATATTAGGGACTTTTGTGGTATACTTATACACTCAGAACTTTTTACAAATAATCAATATCTACAAAACTTAAGGAGACTTTATTGATGGACTTCAAAACTTTAATTCAAATTGCAGGTGCAGTAATTTTAATACTGCTCGGCATAGTTATATATATAAACCTAACTATTGAAAATGTATATTATTTCAATATAACGCTATTCACTGTTACAACTGTTTTAGTTATGTGGCTTCTCTTAACCCTTTATAAAAAAGTTTCTAAGCTTAAAGAGTTAATAAACGCTTCCGATTTGCTTTCAAAAGGCAATTTTAATGTGGACATCGTTTATAATGTTCACAAAAAAGACGCTGTGAACGAGTTGGCTATTAACTTAACTATTTTAAGAGATACACTAAAGCGTATTTTTAAAGAAATAGACAACTTAGGAATCTTACACGACCGTGGCGAGATTGATAGAATAGTTGAAAGTGATAACTATAGAGGTTTATACCGCGAAGCTGTTGTGAGTATATCTAAAATGGCAGGCACATATAAACAAATGACTGAAGATGTTGTAACAAATCTTACAAACATGGCAAATGGAAATTTCACAATAGCTTTAAAGCAATATGAGGGTAAGAAAAAAGAATTAAACACTTCAATGGAGCTTTTATCAAGCAATTTAAAGCAAATAGGCTCTGAAATAACTACTTTAATACAAAATGTAGACATTGGTAATCTTGATTATAAAGCAGATAGCAATAATTTTAGCGGAAACTGGAAAGAAATATTAGAGGGCTTAAACAATATTTTAATAAGTTTCACAAAGCCTATACAACAAATGAAAGAAACTTTAGGGTATATTGCTTCTGGAAACTTAACTACTCAAATGCAAGGTCAATACGATGGCGAGTTTAAAAACTTACAACAGAGCATAAACCAAACGGCAAACACACTACACAAATACATAAGAGATATAAATATTGCTTTAACAGAAGTTGCAAGTAACAATTTAAATATAAAAATAGACAATTGGGAACAGCAGACAACCAAAGGCGGCAATAATGATATCGGCGAGATAAAAGATGCATTGAACAACATTATAGAAAAATTTGCTAAAGTTTTAAAAAGCATAAAAGAAAGTGCAATTCAAATAGACGATGGCACTAAAGTTTTAACGGAAAATGCAGGCGAGCTTGCAAGTGCTGCAAGCCAAAGCGAAGAAACTATAATGGAGCTGAACACAGTGATAACGAGTGTTAGCTCTGTTGCAGACAACAATTCTAAAAAGGCAGAGTCTGCTTCTAAGATTTCTAAGCTTTTAGAAGAAGCGAGCCACCAAAATTTAAGCCAAATGGGCGAGATGATAGTTTCTATGAAAGAAATAGAAAAATCTTCTCAAAATATTGTGAGCATAATAAAATCTATTGAAGATATATCTTTCCAAACGAACTTGCTTGCTCTTAATGCTTCGGTGGAAGCGGCAAGGGCTGGTGAGCATGGGCGTGGCTTTGCTGTTGTTGCTGAAGAAGTGCGAAGCCTTTCCCAAAGGACAACGAGCTTAACGAAAGATATTTCTGAAGTTATACAAATTTCTTCTGGTAAAATTAAAGAGGGAACACAAACAGTACAACTAGCAGACACTTCATTAAAAGATATGGTTGAAAAAATAAACGATGTTAGCAATAATATAAACGAGATAAGTGCGGCTTCTATTGAGCAAGCAAGAGATATTGAAAGTATAAAGCAAAGTTTTAACGAGCTTACCGAAACTCAAAAGCTAGCACAAAATAGTGCAGTGATAAATGAAACTTCTTCAAACTTAGACGACCTTTCAGATAATTTAAAAGATATGGTTTCATCTTTTGTTCTTGAATAACCTAACACTACTCCAAAAAAAGAAGTGCTATTTTAACACTTCTTTTTTTAATGCCAACACAGCTTCTCTAGGATTTTCAGCATATATTATGTTCCGAGAGCTATTAATTAACAAACCATTTTTATTTTTATCAAACAAATGTTTCATATCTTTCACAGTGCCGCCTTGTGCACCGACACCCGGAACTAAGAAAAAAGTATTTGGCAAATCTGAACGAACATCTCTTTTAACATTAGCACCGACTACAGCCCCTATAGCACTATAGCCACTTTTACCTATAAACTGCTGCCCAAGTGTTTTTAACATATTTACCATATAAGGATATACTAAATCTTGAAGCTCTTCTGCACCTGTGTTTGAAGTTTTAAGAAGCACAAATAAACCTTTATTAAATTTTTTAATATTTTCAAAATAAGGCGTTATCGTGTCTGACCCCATATAAGGGGAAACCGTTATAAAATCGTGTTTAAAAGCACCGTTCCCAAGGTGTGCTTTTGAATAGTATTCAGCAGTTGTGCTTATATCTCCTCTTTTTATATCGCCAATTACTATTAAGCCTTTTTTCTTTGCATAGTCAACTGTTTTTATATAAGCTTCTATACCCTCTGCCCCTAATGATTCATAAAAAGCAATTTGAGGTTTCACTGCGGGCACAATATCGTAAATTTTATCAATTATAGTTACATTAAAATCATAAATATCTTTGCCGCTATTCATACGAGGGTCCAGACCGATGCAAATGGGTGTTGTATCTTTTATTCTTTCAACAAGCTCATCCACCAGCCCTGCGGGCAGCATAATTGGTGGGGCTAAAGTCTCTGAGGGTGGCGTAACTGGTGAAGCTAAAGTCCCTGCGGGCGGCATAATTGGTGGGGCTAAAGTCCCTGCGGGCGGCATAATTGGTGGGGCTAAAGTCCCTGAGGGCGGCATAATTGGTGGGGCTAAAGTCCCTGAGGGCGGCATAATTGGTGGGGCTAAAGTCCCTGCGGATGGCATAATTGGTGGAGTTAAAGTCCCTACGGGCAGCATAATTGGTGGGGCTAAAGTCTCTGAGGGCGGCGTAACTGGTGGAACTAAGTTAAGCTCTGTGTCCGAACTAGTTTTATTTGAATTACTAAAATCATTTGTATTCATATACTACATCACCAGAAACTATTGTTTTCATCACTTTTCCTTTAAGCTTTCTGCCTATAAAAGGAGTATTTTCACTTTTTGAAACTATATCTTTTTTTGTAAAAGTCCATTCTTTATTAGGGTCTATTATTGTAATATCTGCAGCACTGCCTATAGAAAGCGTTCCTTTTCTAAGCCCCAAAATACGAGCAGGGTTTAAAGACATTTTTTCAATAAGTTCTAATTCAGTTAAAATATTTTGGTGAACTAGTTCAAGAGAAAGTACCAATGAAGTTTCTAGCCCTATTATTCCATTTGGTGCGTCTGCAAATTCTTTATTTTTATCGTCTATACTGTGCGGTGCATGGTCTGTAGCTATTACTTCAATTGTACCATCCTTAAGACCTGCTAAAAGGGCTTGTCTATCTGCTTCTGTTCTTAAAGGCGGTGCCATTTTGTAATTTGTATCATAACCTTTAATATCGGCTTCGGTTAAAGTGAAATGGTGTGGGCAAACTTCAGCACTAATTTTAACACCATCTTCCTTTGCTCTTCTAATAAGCTCAACTGAGCCTTTAGAGCTTAAATGTTGTATGTGTATATGAGCATTAGAATTCATCTTATTTTTGCCTTGCTCTAGCCTTGTCGCTAGTGGTTTAGCTAATATTATATCCCTAGCAATTATAATTTCTTCAGCTTCTGGGGGGATTCCTGCAAGCCCTAATTCTTTGGCACGCTTCCCTACCCCTATTTGACCAGAGCCTGTTAATCTTTTATCTTCAGCGTGAATTAAAATAGGAAGCCCAAAGAAACTTGCATATTTTAAAGCATTTTTAAAGACTGCAGGGTTATCAATATTTACGCCATCGTCTGTAACTGCTACTATGCCGGCTTCTCGCATTTTTCCCATTTCGGCTAAAGTTTCGCCTTTAAGCCCTTTAGTAACAGCACCCGCTGGGAGAATATTTACAATAGCACTTCTATTAGCTATAGCGTTTTGATATTCTATAACAATTTCATTATCGGCAACTGGGTTCGTATTTGCCATAGTAACTACTGTAGTAAAACCACCTGCTGCTGCTGCTTTTGAACCCGTTTCTATATCTTCTTTATAAGTGAAACCTGGGTCTCTAAAATGCACGTGCATATCTATAAGCCCAGGGGCAACTAACATACCACTTGCATTTATATAACTATCGTCTTCTAAATTAGAACCTATTTCGGTTATAATTCCGCCCTCTATGCGTATGTCTGTAACTTCATCTCTATGGTTGAAAGGGTCTAGCACCCTGCCATTTTTTATTACCATACTATTATGCTCACCTTTCTACTATATTCCCTCTGCTAATAATTTCAAAACTGCCATTCTTGCAGCAACTCCATTTTCAACTTGTTCTAAAATTAAACTTTTATCGCTATCTATTAAAGCACTTGAAAGCTCTATTCCTCTATTAACAGGACCCGGGTGCATAACTAAAACATCTTTTTTAGCATAAGAAAGCACTTCTTCATTTACACTAAAAAAACGTGTATACTCATCAAGGCTAGGCACTGCCAAGGCTTGCCTTTCTAATTGAATTCTAAGCCCCATTACTACATCTGCTTCTTTTAGGGCTTCTTTCATATTAGCTGTTTGATATACGCCGTCCATAAAATCAACCATTGTTGGCGGCCCAGCTAATACTACATCTGCTCCCATTTTTAAAAGCCCAAAAATATTGCTTCTAGCAACTCTACTATTTTTAATATCCCCAGCGATTACTACTTTTAAGCCATGAAGCTGACCTTTAGCTTCTTTCATAGTAAACATGTCTAAAATAGCTTGCGAGGGGTGTTCGTTTGTGCCGTCCCCTGCGTTTATTACGTGTGCTTTCACGTTCTCAGCCAATAGATGAGAAGCC
>WRFW01000102.1 GCA_009787435.1 Defluviitaleaceae bacterium | reverse complement strand
GCTTATATCTAGCACGGTTGTTATAAACGGCAAGCCCTCTACCCTTATCTTTTCATGTGTTATAGACATTTATACCTCTTCTTCAAAGGGTAGTAGCTTAATCCCTCTGCATTCTCTTCTTAAAATACTTTCAGCTAAATCAAGCCTAACTATCGGCTCTGAAATATTTTTTAGTTTAAATATTGCTTTGTTGCTAGGTAAGTTTTCACCTTCTTGCAATATTGGCATATAATAAAGCTTAGTAACTTTGTTTTCTCTGTCAATAAGTATAATTTGCCTATTTGCAAGGCTAGGGTCGTATCTTTTGCTTATTTCAAATAGTTCTTCACTCATCAAAAACCACGGCCGTGTTATTATACCAGTAAATATTGTATGTTTATTACTTTCTATATTAAAAACTGTTCGTTGATTAATATTTTTATAGCTAGCTGTGTTCATTGCTTTTTTATCAATAACTCCAAAACTGCCAAGTATCCTAGGCGAAGTTTGCATGCTTTCATTAAGCGTTATTTTAAAAAATCTCACTATGCACCTCATCATTTAGATAAAATAGTTTCTGCATTTTCCATATACCCGCCAAATAAAACTTTAAAATCTTCATTTAAGCTTAGCTTATCCATATAAGACTCTTTAAGTGCCTCTATTAGAGTTTTGCTTAAAACAATTTTCAAAAACTGCATATAGTAGTACGTATACTCATTTTTAACTTCCTCTAATCTAAATTTTAAGTTGGGGCCTTTTTCTACATACTCACTTGCATTTTCTATATCTTTTTCTATGTAGTCAAACAAAAAGTCAAATTTAAAGTAAGCTTCTGTTTCAGTCTTATCAAGCCAAAAATTTTTGTCGTATAATGCTAGCCTAAATTCATATGTTTTTGTAAGTATGCTACTTTTCAAAAAAGCTATATGTAAGTAACTTATCTCATTCTTTTCATTGTCCATTTGTTGTTTTTTACATATAAACACTAGCTCGTTTAGCTTTTCAGCCAAACTTTTAACTATCTCTTCTTTATTGTCATCTATATAAGAGCCGAGCTTTTTAAAATTTTCTTCTATTCGCTTTGATAAAAATTCATCTACCGTCATTTAACCTCCTAGGCATACTTAAAGAGGCTTTGATTTTTCTGATTTATCTGATTTATCTCTTTCATCATTTTCACCCTCTGCCTCTTGATTATTATCTTTTTTATTGTTTTTGTTAACGTCATCCAAGTCTTCCCATTCAAATCTTTCGCCACAAAGTGATATAAATAAGAATCTGCTTTTTCCTAACTCTATCACATCATGGTCGTCTAATTCTTGGGGACCATATATGCCTTCATCGTTAACGTAGACTAATCCTTTGGAATCTCCTGGCAAGATAAGTGTTTTTCTTTTTTTAGGGTCATATACTAACACTGCGTGGTTTTTCTTCGCAATAGCGTTATCGCCTAATATTTGTATGTCCATACTGTCTGACCTGCCGAGGAAGTTTTTGGCGGTGAATATTTTATAATCTCTCCCTTTAGAAGGCCCGTCTATACAGACTAACCAGCCTGTTACAGGGTCCATTACTTCTAAATCACCTATATAAGGTGTGGAATCGTTATAAATTCCTTCTGCATCGTCTATAGCGTTATCATTTGCAAGCCTTACTGCTTTGTGGCAATAAGGGCATATGCTGCCGTATCTTCTTGAACTGAATAAATGCCCCTCTGGGCATCTTAATAATCCCATTATAAATTTCCCCCCTAATATTCCGTGGTATTTAACGCCTTTAGCGATTTGAATTTTTAAAGCATATTTTAAAATAAATTTATATTAACTTTTGGCACAAGAGTAACAAAATGCTGCCCACAAAGCTATCTTACTAATATTTTTGCTTTTGATATATAAATGGTATCTCCCTCGTCTATTTTATAAGAAGTTAAGGGCTTTAAACGCAAAGTATATTCATCACCTCTTTTTCTAAGCCCAACTCCATTTACAGAACCTAAATCTTCTAAATACCAAGTGCCATCCATAAAATTCAAAACGGCGTGTTCGTTAGCAATTAAATCACCGTGTTGGCTATCGCCAAGTTCTATATCAACAGGGCTTGCTACTGTGCCTCTGCCGATTAGAAAAGAATTTGCACTTCCAGAATGCCATTCTTTTTCTTTTTCACCGTCTGGTGAAAGCAACACAAAGCGGCTTATATTTTCTGTTGGCAACTCTTTAGGCTTAGGTCTTTTAAATTCAAAAAACAACCATAAAGCTATTATTAAAATAACTCCTATAGTCCCCAAAATTTGTATCAATAAATTGTCTATAACAAAATATAATATGTACGTTGCAATCGATATGCATAATATTATAAAAATGGTTAATATGTTTGAAATGAGTTTCAAAATTTAGACACTCCTATTTTTTATTTCTATTAAACACGGCATCAAAAGCGTCTTTAGTTTTCATTGCCTTAATATTATCGTTATTTTTATTTAAATTGCCCTCTTTAGTTTTTGGGTTGAAACCGAAAAAGTTTTCAAAGACATCACCCGAGCGCGCAAAATCTTTCGGGTCAAAATTTTTGCGAGAGTGCGGGCTATTTGAACTTGCTTTATTTTGTGTGTTCGTTTGAGTATATGTATCTGAATTGCTAGAGCCGCCTGTTTTTCTATCATAGTCAGTCTTTTTATTTTCATCTGATAAGGTTTCATAAGCTTCGCTTATTTTTTTAAACTTAGTTTCAGCGGCTTTGTCCCCAGGGTTTGAATCTGGGTGATATTTTTTAGCTAATTTTCTATATGCTTTTTTAATTTCATCGGAATTTGCTGCCCGTGAAACTTCTAAAATTTTATAATAATCTTCCATAAGCTATCTCCCTCTATAAAGTAATAGGGTTGCACACCTACTGTTGTACAACCCTATTAACAATGTTAAATTAACCTAAACTGCAAAGCCGCCTTCAATTTCTGTAAGGTCAAACTTATCTTTTTTCTGTCTTATTACTAGATGGAACGTGCCGACACCTTCCGTGTCGTGATAGTTTTCTGTGTAGTCTACAACGAAAGCATGTGGGAAATGTATCTTCCTTACTACTTGGTCTGCAACTATTACTTCGATAGTCGCCTCTCTGTAGCTATCTGCAACTTCTGCACGCACTTTAGACCACTTAGCTATTTTCATAGTGTCGTCTGCTGGAACGCCGCCAACTGGTGTTAAAATTTTGCCGTCTATTATCATTGTGTTTACAACGTCTGTAGAGCGAGCGTTTGAATCGTCTGGCGTGTCAGTTATAAATTTTGCAGCTATTATGCTGTGTTCGTCTAACACTATTGTGTCAGCACCTTTAATGTTTAATCTTAGACCCATTTTCTATAAGTCCTCCTATTTTTTTATTTGGCTATTAGCCTTTTATGTTTGCAAAATAATTTTAGAAATGAGAATAGCTTTACATTTTAAAAATTGGGATAATATTTTCAAAAGCTCACCTATTAACATTTTAAAGTTATTTCGTTTTGATACTAGACTAGGGCTAATCGCCCTGCCTAGGAAAGGGGAATTAGCTTAATCGCTACCAAGGCTAGTATCACTTTGGTGTGGAGAAAATGAGTTGATACTTCGTCAAACGTCTTCATAAAATCGGTCATGTACTAATGTACACTCCCTCTTTTATTCATCGTTTTCCTCGTCTAAACTCATTTTCTCTCACACCAATATTTTTAAGAATTTATGTTAATACTTCTTCAACCAATTTTACATATTTCCGGCTTTATTAAGTACGATTTCTAAGTTTTTCGTATTGCCGCCAAAGCCTATATCTATATTACAAGTGGAGTATTCTTCTTCTATGTTGTACGCTAAGGTGTCTACTGAAGAGAGTATGGAATTTATATAGCTATCTTTATTAGACCACTTGCTTTTTTGGCTTTGTGGGTTAGCACTAAAGAAAAATACAACGTTGTCTTGCTTATAGTCGCTTGTTTGGGCGCGCATCATACGTGAAATGTACGTAGCTGTGAGCGTTTTATAGAGGCTTTCAAATTCATTGTTAACCATTTGCATAGTGCGGGCTTTATAAACCGTTATTTGTCTAAGTTCTTTACCGTCTACTTGGTTATTATCGCTAGAGAATAAGAAACCAAAATTTCTGTTGTTTATAGAATCTTTAATGTTGTTTGTGAAACCGCTTATTTCTTTTGCAAGAGTAGTCGGCACTCTTAGGGCGTGGTCTGAAGCCTCTATGTCAAAACGAACGCCTGGGTAATCTGGGGTTACGTTTTTAAAGTGAGTTCTAAGGAAATCTGGGCATTGATAAGCCGCCGTAATACCTGCTGCTAAGTAGCTTGCTGGCACGTATACACCTTCCACCCAAAGTTTTAGCAAATCTTTCTTTTCTTGCGATAATTCTGCACCTTCTTCAGTAGCTATCATAAGAGAGTCTAAAATAAGCCCAGACTTGTTTTTTGGAACGATACTTAAATTAGGCAAACACGGAACAGCAAATTCGCTGTAATCTTTTCTGCTTAGCACTTTTGTTTTCTCTATGTAGTCGTCTACACCTCTTGTGGCAACTGCTGTGAAAGAAGTTTCTTCGCAAGTTTCAAAGCTGAAAAACACTTGCACTTTATAATCTACAATGCCATACATTAAAGCGGAAAGGCTTTCCATTGTGTTTATATCTGTCCTAGCGACTTTTTTGTTACCTTTGAAACGCTCGCGAGTAAGTTTAACATTATCTTCTATGTTAAATTCTATGTCGCCAACTATACCAAACCATATAGTGTTCCTAAAGTCGTTTTTATTGTTAACTGTGTTTAAAAACACTTGAAGTCTAGGCATTAGGTTGCTTTTAGTTATCATGTCTAGCTTATTGTTGCAAACTA
>WRFW01000101.1 GCA_009787435.1 Defluviitaleaceae bacterium | reverse complement strand
CTCATACACGCCATTACCCAGGCGGCAGGTATGTTTCTCACATAATAGGCTATATTGAAAGAATGAATGAAAGAGACGAGCTTGCAGAAGGCAGGCTGCAAACCGATTTAATCGGGAGAGACGGAATAGAAGCTTCATTTGAAGCTGATCTTAGAGGTTTGCACGGGAGCGAGATTATTTATACTAACCAATTTGGCAGAAGAATAGGCGTTCGTGATGGAAGCTTTACTCCGCCAGTGCGTGGCAGCGATGTTTTTCTAACTATAGATTTACAATTTCAAAGAGATGCTTTTTATTATATTAAAGACACGTTAACTAGAACTATAATCGGGAGACTAAGAAGGCCTTTGAACGACCAATTTAGATTAACGGCTACAGAGCTCTTAGCTTCTCTTGCAAGGGGAGGTAGTATAAACCTCAGCTTACTTTCTGAAAGCGAAGAAGAAACGCATTCTTATTCTGTTTGGCAATTTGTTTTATATAAAACTTTCCAAAAGTATGAAGAAAATGAAGATGAAAGTTTAAATTTAAGCCCTTATCCAAACCCATATACAAGAGACGGGAGAACTTCTATAAACTATATAATTTCAAATGGAATAAATTCTAGTGATATAACTTCTATAGCTATATTAAATGTGTTATATGAGCAAGAAATTATAACTAGCCTTTCTGGAATAAATCCAACTGAAATTATAGTAAATAGAATGACTGCAGGTGAAATAACTCCGCAAATGGCAAATGTTGACCCTAGCACGGGCTCTCTAGTAGTAGTGAACCCAAATAATGGGGAAGTTTTAGCGGCTGTTAGTTACCCAAGCTTTGATAACAACGCATTTGTAAATAATAGAGATAATGCTTATATAATAAGACTCTTTGAAGACCCAACAGCTCCAATGCATAATAGAGCTTTTAATGATAGGCGTGCCCCAGGCTCCACATTTAAAATGATAACAGGCTTAGCAGGCTTAGGAGAGGGTCAAATTACTACTTCAGCTAGGATGATGGATAGAGTAGTATTTACAAGGGCAGGCTACCCTTATCCTAGAAGCTGGTCTTCTAGGAGCTTGGGCTATATAAACTATGCAGAAGCAGTAGCTTTAAGTAGCAACTATTTCTTTTATGAAGTTGCACATAGATTAGGAATAGAGTCTTTAAATAGATATATGGAAGCTTTTGGCTTGAACAGTAACACAGGTGTTGAAATCTTTGAACACCTGCCTATAATGTCTTCCAGGGAAGAACATGAACTGAGAGCAAACACCGTTTGGAATGCTGGTTATACAGTAAGAACAGGTATCGGTCAGCATTTAAATGCTTATTCAGCGGCAACTATGGCAAGGGCAACTGCAATAATAGCTTCCCGTGGAAATTCTTATAATTTAACACTTTTAAATAAAATAGTAGGTGCAAATGAAACTTATATTAGAAGACCTTATCCAATTCCTATGGAAGTGGAAATATCGGATGAAGCTTGGGATGCAACACACTTAGGAATGCTCTTAGCTATAACACACCCAAGGGGAACAGCAAGAGGGGTATTTGCTAATTTTCCTATTCAAGTTGGTGTTAAAACTGGAACTTCTCAAGAATTGAGAACAAGAATGAGCCACACAACATTTAATGCTTTTGCCCCTTTAGAAAATCCAGAAATAGCACTTTTTGTTTCAATGCCATTTAGTGATAGCAGACCAGCACCAGCGGCTCAAGTGGCAAGAGATGTTATATTAAATTATTTTGGATTTTCAAATTCAGGTAATAATAATGATAATACTGCAGAAAATTTAATATCAACAGTATTAATGCCATAAAGGAGTATAAGCCGATGACGCAATATGCAGAAAACATAGAAAATGAAAATATAGTCTTTAAAGCTAATAAAGATGGAATAGTTATAATTTTGCCTGAAAAAATATCATTTAATGAGCTTAAAACTAGCTTTAATAAAAAAGTTTTAAGCTCAAGAAATTTCTTTGGAACTGCTAAAACTAGGTTGGTTTTTAAAGGCAGAGAATTAAGCGAAATAGAAGAAAAAGAGCTTCTAGGGTTAATGTATCGCTATACAGATTTAGATATTGTGTTAACTAAAAAAGAAGAACCAAAGCTTTCTTTATTAGTTTCAACACTTGAAGAAGAGCTAGAAAATCAAGATTTTTATAAAAATGCTATAGCTGAAGCAGAAGAAAAAGTTTTTCATTACGGTTCTTTAAGATCTGGACAAGCTATAGAAAAAGAGGGAAGCCTAGTATTAATTGGCGATGTTAAGCCGGGGTCTGAAGTGAAAGTGAGCGGGAATGTTGTAGTTTTAGGTACAATTAACGGTTTAGTTCATGCGGGCTATAATGGAAACCGAAGCTGTAGTATTTCGGCTTTAAAATTTTCAAATTCACAAATAAGAATAGCAGACACTATAACACACGTACCGAAGAGATGGGTATCAAAAGGACCCTCTCATGCTTACATAGAAGATGATAAAATCTTCGTGAAACCTCTAACTTAAAAAAGGAGAAAATGATGAGTGAAGTAATAGTAATAACTTCTGGCAAAGGCGGCGTTGGCAAAACGACTACAAGTGCAAACATAGGAACAGGTTTAGCAATGCTAGATAAAAAAGTTGTTTTATTAGATGCAGATATAGGGCTTAGAAATTTAGATGTTATACTTGGTTTAGAAAATAGAATAGTTTATGATGTTGTAGACGTTATCGAGGGAAAGTGTACGTATAAAAAAGCTTTAATAAAAGATAAGAAAAATCCTAATTTATTTCTATTACCAGCAGCCCAAACGAGAGATAAAGATTCAGTAACACCAGAGCAAATGAAAGAGCTTTGCAATGAACTTCGCGAAGAATTTGATTTCGTTTTAATTGATTGCCCAGCGGGCATTGAAAATGGCTTTAAAATAGCAATAGCAGGGGCAGATAGGGCATTAGTAGTAACAACGCCTGAAGTTAGTGCTGTTAGAGATGCTGATAGAATAATAGGGCTTTTAGGTGCTTCAGATATAAGAAGCCCACAATTAATTATAAATAGAATCCGTTTTGATATGGTTAAAAGAGAAGAAATGATGGCAATAGAAGATGTTGAAGAAATTTTAGCTATAGATGTTATAGGTGTAATTCCAGATGATGAAGCTATTATTATTTCAGCTAATAAAGGCGAGCCTGCCGTGTTAGACAAAGAATCT
Source organism: Defluviitaleaceae bacterium (assembly GCA_009787435.1). Taxonomy (GTDB): domain Bacteria; phylum Bacillota; class Clostridia; order Lachnospirales; family UBA5962; genus WRFW01. The sequence continues at coordinate 1,620 of WRFW01000101.1, read as the reverse complement.
AGTGCGGGGCTTTCCTTTTTAGATGTTAGCCGAAGAATAGCAGGCGAAGAAGTTCCTTTTAGAGACCTAAACCTTAAAGAAGGATTTTTATCTAATTTGAAAAAATTATTCAAAGGCAAATAGGATTGGAGGGTAATATATGTTAAATATTTTTGGTGCTAACAAAAAAACGGCTTCTAAAAACGTCGCCAAAGAAAGATTAAAGTTAGTTTTAATAACCGATAGAATAAAAGCTTCTGACCCTATGATTGAACTTCTTAAAGCAGACATTATGGAAGTTATTTCTAAATATGTGGAAATAGGGGAAGATGAGGTTGATTTAAGTATAAACAACGAAGATTTAGAAAGCGGAGAGGGTGCTTCAACGCTTTCCGCAACAATACCGATAAAATCTTTTAAATCAAGAATTTAACACCTCTAAAAACTGTTAAGATTTTAGGAAAATCTTTTTAACCTTTTTAAGGGTAAGAAAAGCTACCAAAGGGAGTTTTTAAATATATCCAATTTAATAAATCTAACTAGGAGGGGAGGGGAAGTTTAAAATTGGAATTTTTAAATTATATTAGAAAGAAGATAATTTCCATAGATTATTTTTTCGTTTTTTTAATATGTGCCCTTTCTATTTTTGGTATAATTGTAATAGGCAGTATAACAAATATTCATTTAACAGGGTACTCGCTCCCTCAGCAGCAGCAGATAACTTTCTTTTCCACTGGTCTTTTGCTATTTTTTATATTCAGCTTTATAAACTACAAAGCTATATTAAATTTATATTGGGGCATATATGCTATTAATCTCATTTTATTAATTTTAGTTTTATTCATAGGAGAGGGCAGGGGGCAGGTAACTAGACAAATTCCGCTTCCTTTTGAATTAGGAACGATACAACCCTCGCAATTTTCTAAATTGTTTATGCTTTTATTTTTTGCTAAATTTTTAGAGATATACAAAGAACATATTAACCAATTTTCAATTATAATAGTTACTTGTATTTTAATGATTGTACCCGTGCTTTTAATAATAATGCAACCCTCGCTTTCTGCAGGTATTGTAGTTATGTTAGTTTCACTAACTCTAATATTTTTAGGGGGGTTAAGTTTTAAGCTTATTTTAACTGCAATTTCTGGAATTATTCCTATTATAACTGTTCTTCTTTTAGATATTCAGCAGGCTCCTAATCATCTCTTTGTAGATAGAATATTAGCACCTTACCAAATAAATAGAATACTAACTATGTTTAATCCAACAGGCGATTTATTTTTTCAGCAATATGTGGCTATGCAAGCTTTAGGTTCTGGGCAAGTAGTTGGAAAAGGGCTTTATAATGGAATAATAAATCAAATTGGCAGGCTTCCAGAAGCTCATAACGATTTTATTTTTGCAGTAATAGGCGAAGAATTTGGCTTTATAGGTGCAAATTTAGTTATATTCACTATATTTTTATTAATAATTAAGTGTGCATATATAGCTTATAAAGCTCAAGACCCATCTGGAAAATTTATAGCTGCAGGGGCTGCTGCAATATTATTTTTTCAGACTTTTATACACATTGGTGTGGTTACTAGCATTTTGCCTAACACAGGTATAAATCTTCCTTTTATTAGCCACGGTGGTAGTTCT
>WRFW01000100.1 GCA_009787435.1 Defluviitaleaceae bacterium | reverse complement strand
GCTAATAGCTATAAGCTGAGGAATTAATATTAATAGTCTTCTAATTATTGTTTTTATCATATTTGCTCCCCTCCCAATTTTTGCTCTGACACATACCCCTCTGGAATGGCAACATAATGTGTGCTTTCAATATTTCTTAAATCATAAACTTTGCCCTCTTCTGAGTAATATTTAGTCTTATTTTTATCATATTCTTCAACTAAGGCATTTCGCTTTGCAAAATTTTCTTCACGCTTTAAAGGGTCCACATCGGGTATGGCTGAAATTAATCTTCTTGTGTATATGTGTTTTGGGCTTTCATAAATATCTTTTCTTGTGCCCGTTTCCACAAACCTTGAATTGTGCATAATGGTTAAATATTCACACATATGCTTCACAACGCCTAGATCATGGCTTATAAAGAGATAAGCAAGCCCAAGTTCTTCTTGAATATCTTTCATATAATTCAAAACTTGGGCTTGTATAGAAATATCTAAAGCTGAGACTGGCTCATCTGCGATGATTAGCTTAGGCTTTAAAGCTATAGCCCTTGCTATGCCGATTCTTTGACGCTGCCCGCCAGAAAATTCAAAAGGGTATTTAGCAGCATTTGCCGCCGGCATACCAACTATCGCCAGCAGCTCATCTACTCTTTTTCTTTCTTCTGCGGGGGTTAGATTTTCAAAATTTCTTAAAGGCTCTGCAATAATATCATTTACACGCTTTCTAGGGTTAAGAGAAGAATAGGCATCTTGAAATATCATTTGAACTGTTTTTCTATATGGGCTTCTATTTTTTCTAACTTGGCGGGTTATATCTTCTCCCTCAAATAAGATTTGCCCACTAGTTATAGGGGCTAGCCCCATTATAGCTTTTCCTGTTGTACTTTTTCCAGAGCCGCTTTCGCCAACGAGCCCAATTGTCTGCCCTTTCTCTATGTAAAAGCTGATTCCATCAACAGCTTTTACATGCCCAACAGTACGCCCTAAAATACCACCTCTTATAGGAAAGTGAACTTTTAAATCTTTAACTTCTAATAAAACACTCATCATTTCACCTCCGCTTCTTTTTTGGAGTTATCTATTTTAAAATTTTTATAGCAGCTGCAAAGCACTATGTGCCCAGGTGAAATTTCATGATAAGTTGGATTTTCTTCATGTTCGCTGCTTTCTACCCAAGGGATTCTTGGGCTGAAGCGGCAGCCTGTGCGTTTCATATATTGAAGCGGCGGCACAACGCCCGATATAGCGTGAAGCCTTGTGTTATCTTTTGTAGTTGTTGGCATTGCATTTAAAAGAGAGCGTGTATAAGGGTGCTGTGGATTTTTAAAAAGCTCAAAAACGCTTGCAGTTTCTACTACTTGCCCTGCATACATAACTGCTACTCTATCGGCGATTTCAGCAACAACGCCTAAATCATGAGTAATTATAATAATGCTTGATTTTGTTTCTTTTTGAAGCTTACGCAATAAATCAAGAATTTGGGCTTGAATTGTAACATCTAACGCTGTTGTTGGCTCATCTGCTATTAAAAGCTCTGGCTTTGCTGAAAGGGCTATAGCAATCATTGCTCTTTGACGCATACCGCCTGAAAGCTCGTGTGGGTATTGGCTGTATGTTAACTCTGGATTAACCATGCCAACTTCTGTTAAAAGCTCAATAGCTCTTTCTTTTTTTGCTTCTTTGCCCAAATCTGTATGGTAAGTTAAGCTTTCTTCTATTTGCTTACCAATTTTCATAAGCGGGTTTAAAGCACTTAGCGGGTCTTGAAAAATCATAGCTATGCCACGCCCACGCACTTCATTTAGTTCTTTTTCAGTGAGTGATAAAATATTTCTGCCATTAAACAACACTTCACCGTCTATTTTAGTGTAGTTTAGATTATGCAGCCTTGGGATTGAAAGAGCCATTGCACTTTTACCAGAACCCGATTCACCGACTATTGCGAAAACTTCATTTTTCTTTATCGTTATGTCTACTCCGTCTACGGCGTTGTAGTAATTGCCCTCTATTCTGAAAGATGTTTTGAGATTTTTTATTTCTAAAAGTGTATCCTCCAAAAAACCACTCTCCTTTTTTAATTTATTAACTGCCTAAGATAGAAACTTTAAGGTGTGCCAAAGACCAAGAGCTATAAAAACATTGTTTAAGAGCGATTTGGTTTGCGAAGCAAAACTCTTAAGCGAATAAATAATGTTTTATAGCATGATTAGTAACCTAAATTTAAACGTAACCTAATTTAAACTATTGTATACCTATTAGCACTTGCTTATAAATTCTATCATAGGCTTCTTCAGAGATTTTTAGCAATTCTGCTGAACGCATTCCATATTCACTTACAAAATTTTTATCTGAAAGCTCTTTCAAATTTATTAAAACATTTAAATAAGCAGATTTTAAACTAGCTTCAAAATTTGCAGCCGCACTGCCTAAATCTGAAATTGCATTTGTATTTGTTTTACCTATTGCTTCATCGCAAAGGTTTAGCCCCTCTAAAGAGAGCTCCATAACGCTAAAAGGAACTAACGTTGCATCTTTAAGAGCTTCTTCTATTGCTTCTTGCTTTTCGATACGCTCATCCATAGAATCATTTGGAAGAGTAAAAGCGTCTCTCACAGAAAGAAACACATCTGTGTCTCTCTGAACTAACTCTGCTAGTTGGTTTCCTAATTTTTTTGCTTTTTCAAGAATGCCCGAAACTTCGCTTTCATATTCAACATATTTTTTTTTGCCTAGCGTTAAATTACAAACCATTGAAATTAAATGGGCACCATTTGCACCGCTTAAAGCGGCTACAGAGCCGCCGCCCGGTGCTGGCGATTTGCTTCCTAGCTCTTCTAAAAAATCATATATACTTTTTTCTAACAACATAAATATTCCCCCCTTTGTTATTGCTTTTCTACAGCTTATATTTTAAGCCCTTAAAAACTATTTGCAGCTATCACTTTATAAACTTTATTGCTTCCGAAAGCGTAAAATAAAAAATCTAGATCGTATGCGTCCCAAATTACTACATTTGCATTTTTGCCTAGCTCTATACTTCCTATAGAAGAGCCTCTATTTATGCCGCAAGCCGCATTTAAAGTTGCCGAAGTTAAAACTTCTTTTGGGGTGAGCCTATATTTTATACAAGCGATATTCATTGCTAGCTGCAAGTTAAAATTTGGGCTTGAACCTGGGTTAAAATCGGTAGCTATGGCAACTGCTTGCCCGCTTTCTATCATAGTTTTGGCTTTTGCATAAGGTTTATTTAAGTAAAAGCTAGTTGCAGGGAGAAGCATTGCTACTGTGCCTGCTTTTGCCATTTTTTCTATGTCGCTCTTATCTGCTTCTATTAAATGTTCGGCTGAAGCTGCCCCTAATTTAGCCGCTAAAGAAGAGCCGCCTAAATTGTTTATCTCATCTGCATGGATTTTTATGAAAAAACCCTCTTTTTTAGCTGCAGTTAAAAGTTTTTCACTCTGCTCTAAATTAAATGCACCATCTTCACAGAAAACATCTACAAACTCTGCATAATCTTTAAGCTTTGGAAGCCAGCTTATTACTTCTTCTATAAAATCATTTGAATTAACGCCTTTTGGCACAGCATGGGCACCCATAAAAGTTGAAACTAGATCAAAACCATCTTCTCTTAGCCTTTTTACTACTTTTAACTGTTTCAACTCTGTTTCAAAATCTAAACCATAGCCAGATTTTGCTTCAACTGTAGTAGTGCCATAGTTTTTCATTTCATTTAAGAAGCCCTTTGCTTTTTCATAAAGCTCTTCTTCTGTGGCAGCTCTGGTCGCTTCAACCGTGCTTAAAATGCCGCCGCCTGCTTTTAAAATATCTAAATAAGGAACGCCCTCTATTTTTTTGGAAAATTCATGCTGCCGAAAACCACCGAAAACTAAGTGTGTATGTGCATCAACGAGCCCAGGCGTTACTAGCCTACCACCAGCGTCTAGTACTTCTTTTGCTTCTAAGGCTTCGCCCGCTTCGCTGCCTATGTGAGCAATTTTGCTAGCTTCAATGCCTATAGTGCCTTTAAAAATTTCAACATTTTCGCCAACGACCGGCTTACTGCCTTTTGGAGTTGCTATTAGAGCGTTTTTAATTAATAAATCTAACATAAAAAATCCCCCTTTTCTGAATAATATGGCTTTAGATATGTGCCAAAGGCAAAAAAGCATCGTTTTATTAGCAGTCTTTTTGCAAAGCAAAACTCTTAAGCTAATAAATATGCTTTTTATCCTTGAAAAGCTTCTAAAACCTACTTTCTAAAACGGCTGTTTTTTCGTAATTTTCTACTTGCATATAGTATATTGCTGAATCAATTAAAGCGTCCATAGGGGCTAGACCTATAAGCTCTGTGCCTATAACTGTTACACCGTATCTTTTAGCTTCAATTTTGACTAATTCAAGTGCTCTATAAATAGGAGTTTTTTCATAATTCGTTAAATTCATGCTTACTTGGGCTGTGGTTTCATTCAAAGCTACACCAATAGCTTTACAATATTTAAGCCCACCGCCAAGCCCACGAACTAGCTTAGCAATTTTATTTGCAATTTCCACATCACTAGTAGAAAGGTTCACATTAAAAGCTATTAAAGGCATTCTAGCCCCAATAGCGACTATGCCAGCTGTTTTATGAAGCTCTGTGCCATAGTCTGGCTTAAACTTCTCTTCTTTAATTTTTTCTGCCATTCCCTCAAATTCACCTTTTCGCAAAGTGGCAAGATTTGCACGGGGAGTGTTTTTTCCATGAATAGCCATAGCTGTTTCTTCGTATAAAAAGACCGGCAGACCATTTTTGCTAACTTCCTCCGCAACTTCCTTAGAAAGT
>WRFW01000099.1 GCA_009787435.1 Defluviitaleaceae bacterium | reverse complement strand
CATAAGCTCATATATTGGGGGGTAATAAACACCAAGCCCTGGGTTTTTAAAAGTGTATATATCACCAACGAAGCCTAGATAAGGGTTGCCGAAATGAATACGCCCATTTATTAATTTATAAGGTGTTTCATCAAATTTTAATTTTGATATTAATTCATCGGTAGTCGTTTCTATTCCTGCGTGTTTTAGAAGCATTTGCAAAGATACTACTTCACAGCCCCGCATATAATTTGGAACTTGATTTATTACAGGCACATCTATCGCTAACTTTTCATCTAGCAAGCTTGTATTAGTCAACATTTGCAAACTTAAAAGCATTGCAAATAGCAATTTTGTAAAATTTAAATTCATAATATCTTAGTTTTTTAATAATTTTTTAAAATATTCAGGCAAAAAATTAACAAAGATTTAATTGACTTTTGAAAAAAAAGGTGTTATGATAGAATAAGAGCTTGCAAATAATCTCTATGATGCCTATACTATATTCCGCACTTATTTTATACGATAATTGTGAGATAGTATAGGCATGATAACTTGTAAGTTTGAAACAATAATTCAAGGAGGTTTCATGTTTAAAATTATCTCAGATGGAGGGTGCGACTTTAGCGAAAAAGAAGCAAAAGAGCACGGCGTTACAATTATCCCATTTTATATTAGTTTAGATGGTGAAAACTACCTCAAAGAAGGGGTAGACATAAAAAAAGATGATTATTTCAAACAACTTTTAGCAAATAAAAAACTTTTCCCAAAAACTTCACAGCCAAGCCCAGCAGATTATATAGACGAGATGATACCCCACTTAAAAGAGGGATTAGATATTATAATTTTGACTGTATCTTCTCATTTGAGTGGTTCTAACCAGAGTGCTGTGAATGCAGCAAAGCTTATGGAAGAAGAATACCCGCAAAGGCAAATAATTGCTTTGGACAGCTTATCTGGCTGTATTGGGCAAGGTGTTATTCTTAGAGAGCTAATAAGAATGCGAAACGATGGTTTAGATACTTTAAAGGCAAAAGAAGTTACGGAAAAAATAATAAAAAACGCAAACATATACTTCACCTTAGATACTTTAGAATATTTAAAGAAAGGCGGCAGAATAGGGCCAACTTCTGCATTAGTTGGCGGGCTTTTAAATCTTCGCCCAATTCTTTATGTTGAAGAGGGGAAAGTTGCTTCTTTGGAAAAAGTGAGAGGCAAGAAAAACGCATATAAACTTATGAAAGAAGCTTTAATAGAAGCACTGCGTGAAGAAAAAAATAACATAAATTTATCTATAGGGCACATTCTTTCAGAAGAAGATGCAACAGAATTTAAAGATGCTATAGAAGAAGCATTAGAGATTAAAATGGAAAACCCTTTAACAGAAGTTGGGGCAACAATCGGAACACACATAGGACCAGGGGCACTAGCTTTTGCTTATTGTAAAAAATATGAAAACTTTTTATAGCTACTCATATGCACAAGTATTATAGCTTGTTCACGATAAAAAAGCAGTGGCTAAAATCGTTCACAAGCTATAATACTTGTGCTGCAGGGATTATTCTTTCTCACGATTAAAAAACAGTGAGTTAAATCGTTCACAAGCTATAATACTTGTGCTACGGGGATGTGAGTTAAATCGTTCATAAGCCATGAATAATTTAAAAAAATACAAAATCAAGGAGATTATAAATGCAAAATTTTATGAATTCACTTAGCGGATGGTTTCTAGTAGCTCAAATTTTAGGGCTTATAACTATCGGCTTTGAATTTGCTTCGTATCAAATAAAAAATAAATCAAAATATTTCTTAGTAACAGGTGTGGGCAGTTTTTTCTGGCTTTTAATGTTTTTCTCTATGGGAATGGCAACAGGAATGGACACACAGCTTTCACTAATAGTTGCCGCAATTTATAGCACATTTAGAAACTTAGTTTTTTGGCAAATTTTTAAACACAACACACCGAAAAGCCAAGAAGCAGGGCTCATATTTTTATTAATAATGATAGTAGTTGCTCTTACAGCAGGTACTTTTACAGTTTTAAACGCCCCTGCCGATGTTAGATGGCTGCATATTTTAGGTCTTATAACTGCTCTTGGCTTCGTTGTTGGGCAATATTTGCCTGGCGTTCACTATGTTCGTATTAGTGTAGTTTTCTATGCATTAGTAGTAATACTTACGCAAACGCCGCTAAATATATTATATGGTGATTTTAGATGGAATGTTATGGGCATTGCAATAGAGGGTGCTAAAATTCTTTCGGTTATAGCTTTTTATATAAAATATTCTAAGGAACCACACAAACCGCTAATCCAACTTTCAAAGCCTTAAACGAAAAAGGTTTGCAAAATACAACTGAATTGTGGTATAATAATATAAAACAAATTTTTTATACTTTTGTAATCTTAAAAATTAGGGGGAAAATAAGTTAGTGTCAAGTTTGAAACTGAAAAATATTGAAAAAGTATACCCAGGAAGTGATACACCATCTGTTAGTAATTTTAATTTGGACATAGAAGATAAAGAGTTTATCATTTTTGTTGGGCCTTCTGGGTGTGGTAAATCGACCACGCTTAGAATGATTGCGGGGCTTGAAGAAATAAGCGGCGGCGAATTATTCATAGATGATAAACTAGTGAACAATGTTGCACCGAAAGATAGAGATATTGCAATGGTTTTCCAAAACTATGCCCTTTACCCTCATATGACTGTTTATGATAATATGGCATTTGGGCTTAAAATTAAGAAAACACCAAAACAAGAGATTGAAAGAAGAGTACAAGAAGCCGCTAAAATTCTTGATATAGCCCACCTTTTAGATAGAAAACCAAAGGCACTTTCAGGCGGGCAAAGGCAAAGGGTTGCAATGGGGCGTGCTATCGTTCGTGAGCCGAAAGTATTCCTTATGGATGAGCCGCTATCTAACTTAGATGCTAAGCTTCGTGTACAAATGCGTGCAGAGATTTCTAAACTACATCAAAAATTACAAACTACTTTCATATACGTTACTCACGACCAAACAGAAGCTATGACTTTAGGAACAAGAATAGTAGTAATGAAAGACGGTGTGGCACAACAAATAGACACACCACAAAATTTATACAGAAGACCTGCAAATCTTTTCGTTGCTGGGTTTATGGGCTCACCACAAATGAACTTATTAGAAACTATTATTTCTAAAAAAGAAGATGGGGTATGGGCAGAATTTAACGGGCTTAAAATTAAACTTCCAGAATCAAAAGCTAAACCATTATTAGACAGCGGATACGATAATAAAATGCTTATAATGGGAATAAGACCAGAAGATATGCATGATGAAAACCGTTCTAAATATAAAGCTGCTTCAGAAGATACTATAATTTCTGCAAAATTAGAAGTTACCGAGCTTTTAGGAGCAGAAGTTTTCTTATACTTAGATATTTTAGAAAGCTTCATAGCGAGGGTTGACCCTAGAAACACAGCAAAGCCAGGCGATGAAGTGAAACTAGCAATAGATGTGGATAAGCTTCACTTTTTTGATAAAGATACGGAGCTTGTTATTACAAATTAATATTACTTCTTTCCTTTTCTAAATCCAATTTAAAGCACATATAGTTATAAAAAAAAGAGCCTAGCTTTCAGGCTCTTCTTTTTTTCTTATCAAAGCGTTTTTAATGATATTTCTTCTTTTAATTTTTTCACAAAAGCTTCTATTTCAAAAGTTGTAGTTTCGTTTGTTTTTCTATCTCTAACCGATATATTACCCTGCTCTGCTTCAGAAGCACCGAGCACTAACATATAATTAACTTTTTCTAACTGGGCTTCTCTTATTTTATAGCCTATTTTTTCATTCCTATCATCAAATTCTATTCTAAACCCCTCTTTTTTTAACTTTTCATATATTTCTTCTGCATATGCTAAAAAGTTTTGGCTAACTGGAAGCACACGAATTTGAACTGGTGAAACCCATAAAGGAAAGGCACCTGCAAAATGCTCTGTTAAAATTGCCATAAAACGCTCAACAGAGCCATAAATAACTCTATGAATCATTACTGGGCGTTTCTTTTCACCGTCTGAAGCTATATAAGTTAAATCAAAACGGTCTGGCATTTGAAAATCTAATTGAATAGTTCCGCACTGCCAAGTTCTACCTATACAATCTTCTAAGTGGAAATCTATTTTAGGGCCATAGAAAGCACCATCACCCTCGTTTATTTTATATTCTTTGCCTGCAGCTGCTAATGCTTCTATTAAAGCATTTGTTGCTTTTTCCCAAGCTTCATCGCTTCCTACTGCATTTTCCGGCTTTGTTGAAAGCTCTATTTTATATGTGAAACCAAATATAGAATAAAATAAATCTAACATATTTATAACGCCCAAAATTTCAGACATTATTTGTTCTTCAGTCATAAAAATATGTGCATCATCTTGGGTAAAGTTCCGAACACGCATGAGCCCGTGTAATGCTCCTGAAAGTTCGTGCCTATGAACGAGCCCAAGCTCTCCCATTCTTAGAGGCAAATCTCTATAAGAATGCATTTTACGTTTATAAATTAAAAGGCTGCCTGGGCAATTCATCGGTTTTATTCCGTATGGAATATCATCTATTTGGGTGAAATACATATTTTCTTTATATTTTTCATAGTGCCCGGAAGTGTGCCAAAGCTGTTCATTTAATATTAAAGGCGTGCGAACTTCAAGGTAGTTAGCTTTTTCGTGCTGTTCACGCCAAAAATTTTCTAAAATGTTTCTTAAAACCATACCTTTTGGAAGCATAAAAGGAAACCCAGGGCCTTCTTCATAAATATCAAAAAGGTCTAATTCACGGCCAAGCTTTCTA
>WRFW01000098.1 GCA_009787435.1 Defluviitaleaceae bacterium | reverse complement strand
GCGGAAACAACGTTGGCGGCGGAAACAATAACCAAGGCGGCGGCGGAAACAACGCAGGCGGCGGTAACAATAATAATAACAATAACGCAGGTGGTGGAAATAACAACGTACCAACATTCCCATCACACCCAGGTGGCAGCAATAACGACGGTAGACCAACTCCAACAGGTCCAGTTGTGGCAGGCCGCCCTGTTATAAGAGAAATAGACTTATTAACACCAGATACACCTCCAATTACTGAAATTATAACAGCAGCATTAAACCGCCTAGGCTTTATTCAAGGCTTTATAGACGGAACTTTCAGACCAGAAAATGGCTTAACTCGTGCTGAAATGGCACAAATTATGTTCAATTTATCAAACAACCCAAACCGCCACGGTCAATCTTTCTTTGGCTTTAGCGATGTTAATGCAGGTGCTTGGTATTTTGAAGCTGTTAGTTACTTTGCAAATGCTGGTATATTAATCGGTTTTGGAGACGATACTTTTAGACCAAACGACTATATAACAATGGCTCAATTTGGGCAATTTATGAATGGCGTTTTCGGTTTAACTGCTCGTAACTTACAAAGCCCTGTTGCAAACAGATTAGGCCACTGGTCTAACAGTGTAACAGCTGCAGCATTTGATGGTTCTTTCACTTCATATGCAGCTGAAAACTTCTTCTTCTCAGAAGATGTAGCAATTACACGTGCATGGGCTGTAACTTTAATCAACCAATACCTTGGACACACTCCAGTAGTGGCTGATATTGAAGCACACTTGGCAGCAAACAGCATCGATAGAATCTTCTCAGATGTTGCAAGAGGCCACTGGGCTTTCTACCAAGTTTTCTTAGCTTCAAGCGAAGCTTAAGAGTTACGGACTAACCAAAACAAAATAATAATAAACTAGCAAGCACATATTATTAAAAATTATTTGAAAAATTCGCAATCGCTCGTGAATTTTAAAGTAAAAATAATATAACTGCAAGCAAAGATAAGTAACACATGCAACACTCCTAAACTGCCTTAATTTAAACGAAAGCAACACCCTAATAAAGTAAACTAAACAAAATGGAAACTGCATTAAATAGCTCTAATTTACCTTAAAAGACGACCGAAATTATACTACACTAAACTAAACGAGAACAAATTAAACGTTTCCCACAAAATCTACTTCCCACCCTACAACACCTACCCTACAAATTAACGTTTCCACAACACCCACTTTTCTACTTACCACAATAGCCACAATATATTTTCCACAAACCCTACAAATTTTGCTCTTCCCACAAAATCTACACAAAAAAATACCCTTTAAGATTAAATCTCAAAGGGTATTTTTTATTTTAACTTTTTTGCTATTATCTTAATTCTATTAACACATTTGCAGGGGCAAACATAGTACGAATATGGTCTGCTCTGGAAACCCATCTTTGAACACCGTTGCTTGCAAAATGGATACCTGCCACACCAGTAATAGTTCCATTAGCTTGTATAGCATATACAACGCTTCCACTATCACCAGGTTGGCTAGAGTAGTTTGTTCTTATCGCATTATTAACAATAAAGCTAGTCGCACCGCTTCCAACGCTTATTGTCTGGCGTTCAATCTCCACAGTTCCAAGCTGTCTTCCACTGTTAGCACCTTGCATCATTAATAATTGCCCTTGTATAGCAGGGCTAAGTATACGTGTTCCTTGGTCTGAATTTGTAGGCAATAATGTATTTACATTATCAAGTGAAACGAAAGCAGCATCAAAGCTTTGAAGAGCATTTCCATTTACTACACCTATTCTTATACCACTGTTATCCGCTACAATATCACCATTTTGAATTCCTACAACTCCAGTAGGCACTGTGGTTAAATGAACATGGGCTGCTGTTATAAAACCCGCTGCTCTAGTGCCGCTAGCTAAAAAGTTTAAATAAGCACGGTAGCCTATGCCTAATTGACCTATCCATCCTTGCCCTTGTCTCCAAATAAATATTCTATCCCCTGGACGTAAAGGGCTAAGAGCCCTAATTCTTTCATCTAAAACTATAGGTTCATTTGGAAGTGTATAGTTAAACTCATTTATTCTTGTCTGAAAATCATAATAGTGGTTATACTCTAGTGATATAACTTCACCTTGCCTAAATTCAAACACAGGAGAGTCTAGCACATTATTTTTAAAATCTGTTATTGCCTCTTGGCTATAATCAATTAAATCTACAACTATACGGTTTTTTGCTATATCAAGCCCCCAACCTGCAATATTGCTAATATAATTAGTTCTTGGCTGTACGTAACGCTCTATTAACACTTCATAACCATCTATCATTATTTTAGCAGTGCTTCGCTCATTTATAGACAAATTGTCTAAATAGTCTATTACTTCTACTAGTTCGTTAAAAGAGAATTCAACTTTTCTTATATTGGCATCACTATTAAATTGTGATATAGCTGTGTTAAAACGTGATATAGTTGTTTTTGCTCTATCTAATACGGATTGAACTTTTAAAATTACTAATTCACCATTTTCATTAATATAGCGACCGCCAAAGTAATCAGGGTAAATAACTTGCCCCATTCTAGTTCTAGGGAATAAACCATAAAGTTTTTCTGCTATTTGTAAAGCTTCACTATGATTTTGTACAAATTCATATCCAAAATAAGAATTCAAATAGTTCTCTAAATTGCTATTTTGGTTTTCTAAACTGCTTGCATAAACAGGGCTAGTTACAGACCCAAATGTTAGTGTCGCTCCCATTAAAGCCGCTCTAGATTTTTTCATAAAATTTTTCATAAAAACTCTCCCTTAAAATTTTTAATTTTGTTTTCTTAGCTAGTTGGCATAGCTGTTATTGTTACGGAAAAAACATTTATAAATATTTCAAATTGCCCATTTTCTGGAGGGCTCAAATTGATAACAGTTCCACTATGGCTTGCGACTCCTGTAGATAATGTTTCGTCTACATTCATAAAAACAAAACCAACACCATTAATAATTCTTGTTATTGGTGCAATCCATGTTTGTGGGCGTAGAGGAAAATCAATTTGTGTTCTATATATTTCCATACCGTTTTGGAGAAAAACTACATTTCCTGTTTCTTGCCTAGCAACTCTAAGAAAAATTTCAACTTGCTCATTTACTGGGTTAATCATGATTATATTTAAAGATTGTGTTACAACACCTTTAGATAATTCTTCATCTACTCTTACAAAATTAAAATTAGTTCCGTTAATATTTGTTACCATTGGTGCAAACCATACTTGTGGGATTGGTGCAAAATTTCTTTGTTGTCTTAAAAGCTCTTCACCAGTAAAGTGGTCTATAAAAATTAAATTTCCTTGTGGTATTCTTTCAAATAAACCTGTAATATAAAAATTTTGTGCAGGCATTGATAAAGTAACAGCGTAAGGCGTTCTTAGTGTGAGATTAAAAGGGGCACCTAGCTGCCAACCTATAAAATTGTAGTTTGGTCTATATTCTCTTGTAAAAGTTAATAAAGTACCTGGTATTGCAGAAGTAACATTTGTATTGCTCGGTATTGGTGAAATAACCCTTGCCACACCGCCATATACAGTTATATTAAAAGGCTGCACAGGCATTACTGCATTTGCAGGGCTTATTCCATAGTAATTTTCTTGTGTAGAATATATGTGCCAATTATCGTATTGTGTTTTATCTATGTTCCATTCATTAGCTTGTACAATATATGAGAAGCTTAATGTACATATTATCCCTATTAAAAAGGTTGATAGATTTTTCAAAAATTTTATCATAAAAAATACTCCTAAAAATTTTTTAATTCTTGCAAGAATTATCTAAATCTTATCACAATATTTTAACTTTGTCAAGAACTTTTTAAGATTTGATACGATAAAAATTTTAAATTTTTTTTGCAATATGTATTTTTCATAAATATATTTTTCTCTATTGATTAGCCGCATAAATTATGCTATAATAGTAACGTGCGTAATAAAAATTTATAAAAAAGGAGGAAGCATGACTAAGCGAAACGCTTTAAAAAAGCGAATTCGAGATTCTGTAATTTACTCTTTGCTAGCTTCTATGATTTTTAGCTCCACACCTGTTAAAGCTATGGCAAATACCATACAAAGCTTAGATAAAGAAGACTTCGTAATTACAGAATACTATCCCCCCCCGTATTTAGAAGAAAGCTATTATGAAGCTGAATATGAAGTAATTGAAAAAGAAGTAGACGAAGATAATATATTTGATTATGAAGAAAATCTATCAAAAGAAAAAGCTTTCAAAAAGCTTTCAGAGTTTTATCATTCTATAGATGGTTTTCATCAGTTTAGTTTAGAAATTCCGATAAGAATAGTTGAAATTGGATATGATAGTTCCAGAAACATCATATTTAATACTAATGCTTGGTTTTTCTATAATTATGTAAATCAACATATTACTCTAGCTGAAATAAAAACGATTATTTTCATGGCTGTTTCACCAACTTATCCAAATGATAATTTTATATTAAACTTAGATAGTAGTGCACAGCAGCTTACAATTACTATTGGTGATGAAACATTTATTATTCATTTAATGTTAGTCTATAATGGTAATGATATTCCCGGCGGGCTTGATTTGGGTATTATTGGGGCTTCAAATTTCACAAATAGTGTAATAGAACTTCGTTTTGAGAGAACTGAACGATACCCAGAAATTGAAGACCCAGATTATCCAGGCGACGATGATGAAGAGCCAGGCGACGATGATGAAGAGCCAGGCGATGATGATGAAGAGCCAGGCGATGATGAAGAGCCAGGCGATGATGAAGAGCCAGGCGATGGTGATGAAGA
>WRFW01000097.1 GCA_009787435.1 Defluviitaleaceae bacterium | reverse complement strand
CCCCGAAATTCAAGGTATTTAATCAATTTGTAACTAGAATAAAATAAAGTTACGTTAATACTTAAAAAAGCTTTCCAAAATGAGAAATAAGTGAAAATATAGAAAAAAAAAAAAGCAGGGCACTTTCTGCCCTGCTTGTTCTTAATATAAAGTTAATATCTCTACCCCTCTATAAAAATGAGTTAAAACATCTCTATAGTTATAGCCTCGCTCTATTTTACCCCTTGCCCCATATTGGCTCATACCTACTCCATGGCCAAAACCACCACCTATAAAGTTTACATACAATATATTTCCATAATCATCTGTTAAACGTTCTATTGTGAAAAACCCACTTGGAAGCATTGAAAAATTATTTAAACTGCTGCCTGAAAAACGTTCTAAACTAGTATTTTGAAGAGTAATGGTAGACCTTATATTAAATTCTGTTAATAATTTTACTGAAGCTTCCGTTCCTGTTAAAAGAAGCTCCATAATATTTCCCCCCTCTCCACGCCTTAAAACTTCTATATTAACAAGATTACCAATATAATTGATAGGTTCAGATACGAAAAAACCATCATCATTTTTAATTCTAACTAAATTTGGATTTGCATTAAATCTATTTAATAAATTTCTATTTATATTCTCTGAAATAACTTCATTGCTTAATGTAACACGCCACCTAAACCAAGGTGAGATAGAATCATATGAATCTATTTGCCAATTATTAAAAAATGCTCTGGCATTTTCTTCTGTACTTAAATCACCAGCATCTATTCCAAAATAGTGGCGTACACTGCTTCTATAGTTAGGAGTCGCACCCCAAGAAGCACCTGTAATCCAAACTTCACCTGAATTTGCAGTAACCCCAGCTGAAGTTGAAAAGAAATTAGCACTTATTACCCTGCCATTATATTTTAAAACTTCATTAGCAGTTTCACGAACAGCAGTAGTTGCCAACTCTGTCTCACGGACGTTGTTATAAACTTGGCTCATAACACTATCTTCTAAATTTGCACCTAAGTGTGCATGTCGATTTTCTAAAATACTCGTATGTGCAAAGCTTCTAGCTGTAACCGCTTGTATTTTGAGTGCTTCCAAACCAAAATGAGCAGGCATTTCACTTGGCAAAACACCATATAAGTACTCTTCTAAAAGAAGTTCATTCACTATTATAAACCCTCCACCCTCGGCAACAATTTCTAAATGCCCTCTATAGCTTGGCGTTCCTAGCTGGCGGCTTATACTCGGTATCTCTATTCTTGAGTCTGAAGTTATAAAAAGGCGTGTTTCATCTCCTAAATCATCTATTATTATACTATTACCAACATTTTCACCATTAATAAATATAGGACTGGCAGAGCGAAGCTGAACATTATCGTGAATAAGACCGCCAAAATTAGTAGTTCCCAAAGCTACTCTTATATACTTAGGTGTATGCCCACTATGAATAAGAGAGTATATAATTTGATCATCTTCTATAAAAAAATTTGCTATAGTGCTTCCAACTATTAAACGTCTATTAGCATTAGGCTTAAAATATCTATTCACATATATTTTGCCATACTCATAAAGTTCTATAAAATAGTCTGTAACTCTTAATATTTTTGGGCTCTCAATAAAATTAGTATGCCAGTTAACCGAAATAAGCTCTCCTCTATTTATAGTTATAGTTGCAACTTCTGAAAGAATTTCACCTTCATAAGAAAAAATACGAGAAACACCCGATATATTAGAACGCAAAAAATCTTCTTCATATCGTTCAACACGAACAAAATTAAGAGTAGGCTCTCTATTTATAATTTCAAGTATAGAAAGTATGTCTCCCTCTTTAGTTAAAACTTTTAACTCGGTATCTAAAAAATATTCAGAAAGTATATCCATTCTAAAAAGTCCAATATTTGTTACTACATGCCCTTTTAATTCCTTATTTTGATTTTCTGTAGCTAATATAACTAAATTTTCTATAGTTATATTGTGCTCTATTTCTTCTAAGGCACGCAAAAAAAGGGAATTCCAAGCGGCTAATGAAATTGGGAAATCTCTATTTTCTTCTACAACTAAATTAATATTAGCACCTATTCTATTTAAAATATAGCTAGCTTGAACGAGCGTAACATAGCCATAAGGGTCAAATTTACCATAAGCACCTTGCATTATTTCATTTATATTAACAAAATTTATATAAGGTGCAAATGGAGAATCTAAAGAAATATCTTCAAATTGTAAGTAATTATCTGTGCCATAAATCACATCTCTTGCGGCAATCGCATTTGCAACCATTCTAGCAACTGTTTGCCTAGTAACTGTTATCTCATCCAGTTGAATTTCGCTAAAATAATCTAGCTGGTAATTTAAAGATATAATATCATTTGAAAGTTCTGGTTGCTCATAAATATCATTAGAGCTATATGCACTAGTGCATGAATATAAGAAAATAGAGCCTGCTATTAACCAAAAAACAGGCGTTAAAAATAATTTTTTCATTTACTACTCCTTTGTTTTAAACATATGTACGAAATTAATTAAAAGGAATTTTTATAGGAACCCTATTAATAAATTATATTTGAAAAGTTCTTTTTTTATGATTAAAAAAAGCTGCGTTTTAAAACGCAGCTTTAATTTTTATCCAAAATGCCGGTCCCACAATTTTGACGCCCTAGCTAAAGCTAGGTGGGTGCCCTCATCTAAAGACGCTGCCTTCCACTGCGGTTATGAGATTATTAATAAACTCTATAAGCGTATTACTGAGGCCTGACATTATCATTAGTATATTAAGCTCCCTGATTCAAGTTGTAGGTTCAAAATAGCAGGTTATCGAACATCTCAGAAAAATTGAGAGAAATATTTTAAAGAAAACTTAAGTATTATTATACACCATTTAGAGCAAATTTGCAAGTGTTTTTTTAAATTTGAATATAGAAATTATTAAGCATTTAATTTTTTTTCTATTAAACTAAAGTAGCTAACTTAGTAACTGCCACATAAATATGTGAAATTCTATACCAAGTAGCAAAATCTACAACGCCTGTTTGCGGCATATTAAAGATTTTTTGAAAAGCTTTTACGCTATCTGCTGTTTGCTGACCATATACACCATCTACTCTTAGCTTTGGTATAGCTGGGTAATGATTAGATATAGCATTTAATTGATTTTGAATAGTTCTAACATCATTGCCTGTGCTTCCGATTTGTAAAGAACTACCCGGGAAAGAAACAGGCACACCACTAACAATAGGTGCTCTATCTATATAAATATTTCCATAGTAATTTTTCAAAATACTTATATAATCCCTGCCTTGCTCCCCTAAACTTGCAGACCCCCATTGAGAAAGCCAACCTGGGCAAGTTACTTGCCTGCCATCACAATATTGTGTGAAAAGTGGTTGCATTATTCCCTCTCTAGTTATGTAGTTCGTGAAGAGATTATCTACAACATCTGATATTTCTTTAAAAATAGTTCGCCCGTAGGAAAAAGCTTGGTCATATGCTGTTGATTAAGTTAGAAAGTGGTGAATATTTTTTAATGATAAAGCTTTGCTCTGCTTTAGTGAAAAGATATATCAACATTATCACCATCCCAAACTATTTTTTCTACTATGGTTTTTATAATATTCCTTTTTGCATTAAATTCTAATTCTTTAAAGTTTGGGGCATGAATTTTTTCTATAGCCTCGCCTACTAGCTCGGCATTAATATTTTCTACTTCTAAACTATCCTTGCTAATATCAAGCGAAACCAAAGCTTGCCTTAAAAAAGAATTACGCTCATCTAATTCAGTTATTTGTTCGGATATATACTTAGTGATTGTGCTATTCTCACTTTCTGCCAACCTCATAACAAGATTTTTTATAGAATTTTCATTTTTAGCTATTTCAGCTTTATACTTTGAATATTGCTCGGCATTTTGCTTTATTTTCTCATCTGCATTGTTTTGTTTTGTTTTAAGTTCTTTAGATACAAAACCGCTGTCTTTTAAAAGCCCTTGAAGTTTATTAATAATCTCATCATCAAGAATATCACCCCTTATATTCTTCATGCTGCATATCTCTTTACGGCTTTTCTCTTTAGTGCTGCATACATAATAAAAATGTTTCGTTTTAGAGCTGCGGGAAAACGGACGCATATAATCACCGCATGAACTGCAACGCAACACACCGCTTAATACTCCCCACTTACCTATTGGCCGCCTTATAGTTAACCCTCTCCTTTTTTCTATAATATCTTGTATTTGTATCCACTTTGCACTTGATATAATAGGCTCATGCTCTCCAACACCTACTAGCCATTGAGCGGGATTATTTTCGTTCTTTGCTGCTCTTCTAAAGACTGCAATACCTTTTGTGCCGTTCCATTTTTCTAAGGGGTCGTAAATTTGGCAGCCTAGATTTTTAAAATATTCATGTGTATATTTATCGGCAGCGGCATATATAGGGTGTGTTAATATTCTTCTTATACTAACACCTTTATAATTATACCCACCCCGTGTTTTAAAGCCGTTTTGCAAGCAATAAACTTCAAGTTTGTTTATACTTTGCCACTCTAAGTATTTATCAAAAAAGAATTTTACCCGCTCCACTTCTTCATTATCTATTTCAAGCACATTATAATGCTTTCCATTAGAAGAAGTTAGCTGTTTCTTTTTATACCCTTGCGGAGTTAAAGAGCCTACATAATTACCCTTTTTAACAAGGGCAGCAAGATTATCCGTGATACGCTCGGCTATGGTGTCCCTTTCTAATTGAGCAAACACAGAGGATATATACATC
>WRFW01000096.1 GCA_009787435.1 Defluviitaleaceae bacterium | reverse complement strand
AAAACCATACCTTTTGGAAGCATAAAAGGAAACCCAGGGCCTTCTTCATAAATATCAAAAAGGTCTAATTCACGGCCAAGCTTTCTATGGTCTCTTTTCTTAGCTTCTTCGAGCCTATTTAAATATTCATCTAACATTGCCTTTTTAGGATATGATATGCCATAAAGCCTTGAAAGCTGTTTATTATTTTGGTCTGCACGCCAATAAGCCCCTGCCACATTTAAAAGTTTAACAGCTTTTATAAGCCCTGTGTTTGGCAAATGTTTTCCTATACAAAGGTCTATAAATTCACCTTGCTCATAAAAGCTTATTTCTTCATCTTCTGGGAGTTCGTTTATTAATTCAATTTTATATGGCTCCCCTCTTTCTTCCATTAACTTTATAGCTTCTGAGCGTGGGAGGGAAAAGCGTTTTAATTGTAGATTTTCTTTAACTATATTTTGCATTTCTTTTTCTATAGCTGGCAGCTGCTCACTAGTTATAGGGGGGGTAATATCTATATCATAATAAAAGCCTTTATCTATTGGGGGGCCTATAGTTAAAAGGGCATTTGGATAAAGCCTTTTAACTGCTTGTGCCATTACGTGTGCTGTTGTGTGCCAGAAAACACGTGTAGTTTCTTTATTTTCTTCTTCAAAACTTTCTATAGCAAGTGTAGCATCTTCTATTAAAGGCTTTGTTAAATCTTCTATCTCGCCATTAACTACAGCACAAGTAGCACTTTTCGCTAAGCTGTTACTCAAGCTTTTTGCTATATCTAAAGGGGTTATTCCTTTTTCATATTCTTTTTTTTCGCCATTTGGCAAAGTTATTTTTATCAATTTTTTTAATTCCTCCGATACTTGTCTAAACTAAGATTATTGTAACATATAACAACAAGTATTGCAAGTATATTTTTATAATGCCCAAGTGTTTCTATTCAGAAGCTTTTCTGTGGCTATGTTTCTAAAAAATTTTCAAGTTTTTTATAATGCCCAAATTTAAACTATAAAAAGTCTAAACCTTGGCTATGTTTCTAATTTTTGCAAACATTTTTTTACAATGCCCAAGTGTTTCTATTCAGAAGCTAGATTTTTCAAAAGTTTTGGGGAACTTTTTAATAACAAACTCTTGACATTTCGCTAAAAATAAGATAAAATTTATAAGGTAGATGTTATTTTATAGTTTACAAAACATTGGCATAAACTAAAGAAAATTACAGCAAAGGAGGTGTGCAAGTGTTTTTTGTCGGATATATATAT
This sequence comes from Defluviitaleaceae bacterium, assembly GCA_009787435.1. Taxonomy (GTDB): domain Bacteria; phylum Bacillota; class Clostridia; order Lachnospirales; family UBA5962; genus WRFW01. Next base: position 3,452 of record WRFW01000096.1, on the reverse strand, counting down.
ATTTGGGTAGTTCTTTTAGTATTTGTTATTATGCTTGGTGTGGGCATATTGATAGGATATATAGTTAGAAAAAAAATCTCTGAAGCTGCTATTGGCAGTGCAGAGCAAGAAGCTATTAAAATTATTGAAAGGGCTTCTGGGGAAGCTGAATCTAAAAAGAAAGAACTTCTTTTGGAAGCAAAAGAAGAAGGCATTAGAATAAAAAAAGAAAACGAAAAAGAGCACAAGGAAAGAAGGGCAGAGCTTGCAACACTCGAAAAAAGACTTCTTTCAAAAGAAGAGCATTTAGATAAAAAAATGCTTTCATTTGAGAAAAAAGAAGATGCTTTGGCAGTTAAAAGCGAAAAATTTGAATTGAAAACAGCAGATCTGCAAAAGAAAATTGATGAGCAGCAAAATATTTTAGAGAGACTTTCCGGGCTCACTTCAGATGAGGCTAAAAGTATTTTAATGGCTTCAATAGAAGAAGAAATTGAAATTGAAGCTTCTGCATTTATTAAAGAAACCGAAGCGAGAACGAAGCAAGAAGCAGATAAAAGAGCATTTGAGATAATAATTTCAGCTATCCAGCGTTGCGATGTTCACCATATAGTGGAATCTACTGTCTCGGTTGTAAACTTGCCAAATGATGAAATGAAAGGGCGTATAATAGGGCGTGAGGGGCGAAATATACGTGCTATTGAATCTTTAACCGGTGTAGATTTAATTATTGATGATACCCCTGAAGCGGTTGTGCTTTCTGGCTTTAATGCTTATAGGCGTGAAATTGCAAAAATTGCTTTAGAAAAACTAATAAGCGATGGTAGAATACACCCTAGCCGCATTGAAGAGTGTGTAAACAAGGCTACTAAAGAAGTTGAAAATCAAATTTTTGAAGAGGGTGAAGCCGCTATTTTTGAAGCAGGCATAGCGAAATTGCACCCAGAATTAATACGCCATTTAGGGCGTATGAAATTTAGAACTAGCTATGGGCAAAATGTTTTAAGGCATTCTATTGAAGTTGCAAAGCTTTGCGGCATTATAGCAGATATGATAGGCGAAGATGTTGCCTTAGCAAGGCGAGCAGGGTTATTACACGATATTGGAAAGAGTATAGACCAAGATAATGAGGGAACCCATGTGAGCCTTGGAGCAGATTTATGTAGAAAATATAAAGAAAATAAAATTGTAGTAAATGCTGTGGAAGCCCACCATGGCGATGTGGACCCGATTTCTAACATAGCTGTAATCGTGCAAATTGCGGATGCAGTTAGTGCTTCAAGGCCAGGTGCTAGAAAAGAAACACTTGAAATTTATATAAACCGTTTGAAAAAGCTAGAAGAGATTGCAGATGCTCACAAAGGGGTAGATAGAAGCTTTGCAATACAGGCGGGGCGTGAATTAAGAGTAATAATAAGACCAGATGAGATAGATGATAGAGCAATGCCTTACCTTGCAAGGCAAATTGCACAAAAAATTGAAAAAGATGTTGAATACCCAGGGCATGTTAAAATTAGTGTAGTGCGAGAGACGAGAGCGATAGAGTATGCAAAATAGTTTTTTATTCCCCAATCAAACTTGAACCATATTTGTTATATTTGCTCATGATTAAAAAGCAGTGGCTAAAGTCATTCGCTAAATATAACAAATATGGTTCTTGAAAAGACTAATGCTTCTAAAAAGCACGCTCGGATATTATAAATTTTTTATCTTAAACTTAAAAAACTCACACCGTAACTAGGAGATTATGAAAAAATTAATTTTATTAATATTTTTAGCATCATGCAGTGCAATATATATTGAAACGGCAGAAGAAATACAACTTAATGAACAAACTATACTACAGCCGACGCAAACAACAGCTCAAGAACAAGAACAACCGCAAATAATAAAAACTAAGAACCCTTTAACTGGCATTTACTATGAGGGGGAAAAAGAATTTCACCCAGTTGCGGTAGTTATAAATAATATAACTGCCGCTTTGCCCCAGTCTGGAATTTCAGAAGCCGATGTTATATATGAAGTGCTTTCAGAGGGAGGAATAACACGCCTTATAGCTATATTTACAAACTCTGAAGCTGAAAAAATAGGCCCTATAAGAAGCACTAGAGAATATTTTTCAAATATAGCATTGGAATGGAATGCCCCGTTAGTGCACCATGGGGGAAGCCCAAGCGGATATAACGCCATAAGAAGTTTAAATATAAACAATATGGACGGATTTTATCTAGAGGGCACATATTTTTGGAGAGATGAAGAAAGAAGAAGAAGAGGGCTTTTAGAGCACAGCTCTTATACAAATTGGGAAAATATATTGTCTTTTTTAGAAAATAGCGAGCGGGGAACTTCATATTGGCAAGGTGTCTATTTTAAAGAAGAGCTAGAAAACTATGAAAAAACCGAAATAAAAGAAGTAATAATAAATTTTTCAACAGCCCACGAAGCTCGCTTCATTTTGGAAGATAATATTTTCCGAAGATACCAAAGAGGAATTGAACATATAGACGAACATACAAATAAACAAATTTATGCTAATAATTTGATTATACAGAGGGCCACACACTCTCAAATTGCAAACGACCCAGAGGGTAGAATAAATATTAACCTTACTGGAAGCGGCATTGGCTATTTAATAACAAAGCATGGCTATAAAGAAATAACTTGGCAGCATACAGAAGCGGGGACACTTTGGAACACTTTAGCTGGTGATAATATAACACTTTCGCCAGGCAAAACTTGGGTTTCAATAATAGGCACCGGGCAAAATGTAACATTAGTAACACCGATGGAAGATAGCGAAGAAAATTATAGTTAAAAATTAAAAACTAGCAAACGTTAATAAAAGATAAGAGGGTGATTGATATGATGAGAGGCGAAAACAGAAGAAAAGAACTGTTAAAATTAATAATGACAGCCGAACAAACTATGACTGCCACAGAGTTATCAAAACATTTTGGAGTTAGCAGGCAAGTAATAGTTGGGGATGTTGCCCTTTTGCGTGCTCAAAATAATGAGATTATAGCGACTAAAGTTGGTTATAGAATTAAAAATGCTAAAAAAGAGTTGCCATATATAAAGCACCTCGAATTAAAGCATTCAAAAGAGCAAACGGAAGAAGAGCTTAAAATTTTTATTAGAAATGGTGTTTTCGTTAGAAATGTTATGGTGGAACATAATTTTTATGGAAACATAACTTGCGATTTAAATATAGAAACATTAGACGATATAAAAAGATTTTTAAGAAGCATTGAAAGAAGCGGTCAAAAGTTGCTTTCAGAACTAACAGGCGGCGTTCATATACACACAATTGCGTGCAAAGATGAAGACCATTTTAAAAAAGTTTATCAATCATTAGATGAAAGAGGATTTATATATCAATAATATTTTACTCTTAAACTGCTCTTTATAGTAAGCAACTATAAGAGCGGTTTAAGAAACATTCCCCCAAGGCATTATGCACCACCGCAGGCGGC
>WRFW01000095.1 GCA_009787435.1 Defluviitaleaceae bacterium | reverse complement strand
AAGTGCAGATATGATACAGGCGGCTAATTCTGGGCACCCAGGGCTCCCTCTAGGCTTCGCACCAACCGCATTTACTCTATGGCAAAACCATATGGTGCACGACCCTAGAAATCCAAAATGGCAAGGCAGAGATAGGTTTGTGCTTTCGGCTGGGCACGGCTCAGCTCTTTTATATTCTTTGCTGCATGTGTTTGGGTATGATTTAAGCATGGAACAGCTTAAAAACTTTCGCCAAATGGAAAGCGAAACTCCAGGGCACCCTGAATATGGGCACACAGTTGGCGTTGAAGTTACAACTGGGCCGCTTGGGCAAGGTATTGCAAATGCAGTTGGTATGGCTATTGCAGAAGCACACCTTTCAGCAAAGTTTAATAAGCCAAATTTAGAACTAGTGAATAATTACACATATGTTGCTTGCGGTGATGGTTGTCTTCAAGAGGGGGTAGCCTCAGAAGCTTTGTCTTTGGCAGGCGCATTAGAGCTTTCTAAACTTATAGTTCTTTACGATTCAAATAACATAACAATAGAGGGAGATACAAAAATAAGCTTCACTGAAAATGTAGCAAAGCGTTTTGAAGCATACGGCTTTGATACTTTCTTAGTTAAAGACGGAAATGATATTTCAGAGATAAACAAAGCTATAGAAGCTGCTAAAAAATCTTCAAAACCTGCTATGATAGAAATAAAAACACAAATCGGCTTCGGTGCACCAAAAGCAGGCACAGCAGGCGTTCATGGTGAGCCGCTAGGCGTTGAGGGTCTCAAAACTACTAAAAAATTCTTTGATTTTGATGGCGAGCAAGATTTTGTAGTTGCTGAAGATGTTTATGAGTTTGCCGCAAATGGTATTAAAAAAGATAAAATAAAAGCTTATGAAATACTTATTGAAGATTATAAAAAAGCTTACCCAGAAGACTATTCACTTTGGGAGCAATATCAAAATATGGCACTGCCAGACCTTTTAAATAGTGAAGATTACTGGAATTATTCAGAAGATTTAGCAACCCGCCAATCAAGCGAAGTCGTACTTAATAAATTAGCAGAGCTAATTCCAAACTTAATAGGCGGCTCTGCAGATTTATCACCCTCTACAAAAACTGTAATGAAAGGCCGTGAAAGCTTATTAGCAGGTAAATATGACGGAAGCAATATGCACTTTGGCGTTCGTGAGCATGGAATGGCGGCAATTGCAAGCGGTATGTATTTGTATGGGGGGCTAAGACCTTATATAGCTGGCTTTTTCGTTTTCAGCGATTACAAAAAAGCAGCACTTCGCTTAAGCTCGCTTATGCGTTTGCCTGTTATAAGCGTTTTAACACACGACTCTATAGGAGTCGGCGAAGATGGACCAACTCACCAACCAATTGAGCAGCTAGCTTCATTAAGAAGCATACCAGGCTATACAGTTTTCCGCCCTGCGGACACAAAAGAGACAGCAGCAGCTTACTTATACGCACTTCAGCACGCCGGCCCAACAGCTATAGTTCTAACACGCCAAAAAACAAAGCTTCTTAAAGAAACTGGAAAAGAAGCATTAAAAGGTGGTTATATACTTCGCGATAGCGAAAACCCAGAAATAATATTAATTGCTACAGGCTCAGAAGTAGAGCTTGCATATACAGCTTATGAAGAGCTTCAGAAAAAAGGTATAGCTTCAAGAGTTGTAAGCATTCCTAGCTTTGAAGTTTTTGAAAGGCAGTCAGCTGAATATAAAGAAAGTGTGCTTCCAAAATCTATACGCCCTCGCTTAGCTATTGAAGCAGGCAGCCCTTTTGGGCTTCATAAATTCATAGGCTTAGATGGCGATGTTATAGCTATGGAAAGCTTCGGTGATAGTGCCCCAGCTGAAAAAGTTTTCAAAAAACACGGCTTCACAGTTGAAAATGTAGTTTCAAAATCATTAAAAATACTTGGCAAATAGGAGGTTTAATTTTATGGCAAATAACAAAGAAATAGCTATGTTTCATAAAGAACATTTATTTAGTTTGCTAGCCACCAAATTTTTAATTGGAAACATACCTAAAGAGATAGAGCAGTTAATCGCTATTCAAATTACAAAAATGGACATAGAAGATGTTGCATACGTTCGTGAGCAAGTAGAGCTTTTATACGGTAATAAAAATTAGTTTTATTAATGCATAGCTAAACTTTGGATTATTGCTATATTTATTTTATCACAGGTAACCTCCTAAACATATTATAAATTACTAATATGTTTAGGAGGTTATTCATGGATATAGCACAATTAAAGAAAATTCAAGATGCAGTTCAAAATGGCACAGTAGATTTTACGCCTAGGGGGGCAGTAATAAAGCCTAGGAAAGAGGCAGCCGAAAAAGAAGAGCTAACCAAAGAGGGGGGCGAAGAGCATACAAAGCACCAAAGCGAAGAAAAAAACACAGCCCAAAGTTTACACGAAAACCAACATAGAAATATACGGCATGAAGATAATTTTAAATCCTTTATTGAAGAATTGGAGCAGGAAAAAATCGAAACAGATGCAGAAGAAAAAAAGGAGTTACACAGTTCGCAAATGTATTACACCGTATCGGAAATGCTTAGAAGACAATCATAGCTCATCGGAATTTAATGAAAAATATTTTGCTAGCAGCTCTTCAGCTAATTATGCCGCCTGCAAAGCTTATGCTTCTAAAATGGCAACAGGCATAGGATATGATGTTCACAAGCTTGAAAAGGGTTATAAATTAATTTTAGGCGGTATAGAAATACCACATAGCAAAGGGCTTGTTGGCCATTCCGATGCAGATGTGTTAACGCATGCTATAATCGATTCTTTGCTCGGTGCCGCAGCCCTCGGCGATATAGGCGACCACTTCCCAGACACAGAAGAAAAATACAAAGGGATAGATAGCCAAGTGTTGCTTCAAAAAACTATGGCTATAATAGCTGCCGCCTTTGTTTCGGAAAAAGAAAACTATGCCGCACAATTTAATATAATTAATATAGATGCAACTATAATAGCTCAAGCGCCAAAGTTAGCTAGCTATAAAGAAGCAATTAAAAATAATCTAGCAAAAACTTTAAAAATAAGCCCAAATAAAATAAACATTAAAGCGACAACCGAAGAGCATCTAGGTTTCACAGGCTCAGAAAATGGAATAAAAGCAGTAGCAGTTAGTGTAATAGGGAGTAATTAATATTGAAAATCTACAATTCATTGACGAGGAAAAAAGAAGATTTTTATACAATAGAAAAAGGCAAAGTTCGTATGTATGTTTGTGGGCCAACCGTTTATGATTTTTTACACATAGGCAATGCACGCCCAATGGTAGTTTTTGATACAGTACGTAGATATTTACAATATAAAGGTTATGAAGTGGACTATGTTCAAAACTTCACAGATATTGATGATAAAATAATAGCAAAAGCTACCTCACTAGCAAGCGGTGAATTTAAAAATAACATTTTCGTTTCAGAAAAAAAACTGTGCAAAGAGACTAACACTTTTTTTGATTATGATAATCTTGGGCAAGAAGCCCCTGCTGAAATAGCAAAGCAATTCACAGAAGAAGCATTAAAAGATATGAAAGGCTTAAATCTTTTGCCTGCAAGAAACCCTAAAGTTACGGAAGAAATGCCTGCAATTATTTCAATGATTGAAACTCTTATAACAAAGGGACATGCTTATATTAGCTCTGCTAATAGTGAAACTTCTGGGGATGTTTATTTTCATGTGCCTAGCTATGAAAGCTATGGTGCTTTAAAAACACAAACAGAGCATATAAGCCGTCTGGAAGAAAATTCATTAAAAAAACACTCTTCTGATTTTGTCCTTTGGAAAAAAGCAAAGCAAGGCGAGCCTAGTTATGAAAGCCCATGGGGGGCAGGGCGACCAGGTTGGCACATAGAATGCTCTGCTATGGCGAAAAAATATCTAGGAAGCACTATAGATATACATGCAGGCGGCATTGATTTACTTTTCCCGCACCATGAAAATGAAATTGCACAAAGCACTTGTGCAAACGATGCAAATTTTGCAAATTTTTTCATGCACAACAATTTTTTAAATATAAATGAAGAAAAGATGAGTAAATCTACAGGCAATTTTTTCACCATTAGAGAAATTGCAGAAAAGTATAGTTATAATGTAGTCCGTTTTTTTATTCTTTCTTCTCATTATCGAAGCGAGATGAACTTTTCAGATGAAGCTTTAAGAGCCGCAAAAGCCGGTTTAGACCGTATACAAAATTGTATTAATGGTGATGGAAAAATTGAAAAAGATTTTTCTGTTTATAAAAAACGCTTTGAAGAAGCAATGGAAGATGATTTTAACACATCCAATGCCATAGCTATTATATTTGAACTTGTTTCAGAAGTTAATAAATTAAACGCTAGCCCAAGTTTAGTTAAAAAATTTTGTGATATTTTGGGTTTAGATTTTGTTAACCCTTTAATAAAAACTAGGGTTGTGAAAAAAGGCTTTTTATCAACTGTTAAATCAGATTATACTTCCTACCCAAAAGAAGTTTTAGAAGATAATATTATTGAAGAACAACTTGAAAATATGATTAACAAAAGAAACGAAGCTAAAAAAAATAAAGATTTTACACTAGCGGATAAAATAAGAGATGAGCTGAAAGAAAAGGGCATAACCCTTATAGACACTAGAGAGGGCACTAAGTGGCTTTATGATGAAGACTTATGATAACTAACAAGCTTAGTTCAGTTTCCT
>WRFW01000094.1 GCA_009787435.1 Defluviitaleaceae bacterium | reverse complement strand
CTATTTTGTTTTGTGCAATATATTGTATAGTGTTTAGCAAATCTCTAATATAGGCTAGATCGTTAATACTTTCTTTAATACAAAGCTCTATAGCATTTGAGGGGGTAGAAGCTCGCAAATCTGCTACTAAATCTGATATTGTAAAATCGGTCTCGTGGCCTATTGCCGAGATTAGAGGTATTGCTGAATAGTATATAGCCATTGCTACGCCCTCAGTATTAAAAGGCATAAGGTCTTCAGTGCTGCCCCCGCCGCGGGCTAATATTATAACATCTATTTTATTGTACTGATTAGTCATTTCTATAGCGTTTATTATACTAGCTTCTGCATCATTTCCTTGAACTATGGCAGGAATTATAATTAGATTAATATTATTATTCCTAGCTTTTGTAATTTTTATCATATCATGAACTACAGCCCCTGTAGGTGAAGTAATCAAAGCGACATTTGTAATTGTTTCTGGTATAGGTTTTTTATGATTTTCATTTAAAATGCCTTTTTCAAGAAGTTTTTTTTTAAGCTGCTCTATAGAAAGATTTAAAGCACCTATACCGTAAGGCTCCATAAGTTCCACATAAATTTGCATAGAACCTGTTTTTTCATAAATGCTAACATTCCCAAAAAGCATAACTTCTAAGCCATTTTCGGGTGTAAATTTTAAATTTGAAGCATTATATTTAAACATTACACAACTTAAAGAAGAGTTTTCATCTTTAAGGGTAAAATAAAAATGCCCGCCACTAGATTTAAAATTAGAAAGCTCCCCTTGAACGAAAACACCACTTAAAATAACATCTAGTTCTAATATGTTCTTTATATACTTATTAACTTGAGTAACTGAAAGAATTTTTTTCATAAATTATCCGATATTCTGTTTTTTGTAAATTTATATTTATTAAGCCAATAAAGCAAGCAAAAAAACTTAAAGATTTGCAAGCACACCATTTATAAATGTTTCAGAGCCGTTATACTCTGAAGCAAGTTTTAAAGATTCTGCTATAGCAACTGGCTTTGGAGTCTCAAGAAAAATGATTTCACAAATAGCAACTCTAAGAAGTGCTAAATCCACTTTATTTATTCTTTCAAATTTCCATTTATTCAAGTTCTTTTTTATATGTTCGTCTATTTCTTGAAAGTTTTCAACAGTCTTATTTAAAATATCTTTCATAAAACTAGCAGTAACTTTTTTATCATTTTCAGAACTGAAGTTTTCTATAGTTTTTTCTAAAACATTTTTCATAAAACTAGCAGAGCTGAGACCGCTATCTTCGCTATTATTTTGAAATTCTAAGCTAAATATAACTCTAAATGCTTCCTCTCTAGCTTCGCTTCGTGTAAGTTTTGACATATTTAAGCTATACCTAAAGTTGTTATATTAATTTGGCTAACTATAATGCCTGTCATATTTTGAATTTCAGATTTTACTTTTTGCTGAATATTTTTGGAAGTCTCTAAAAGATTTTTAGGATTTTTAACATTAACGAAAAGAGTGAGTGAAATATCTTCTTCTGTTCCCTCTAATTTAACAAATTTTAAATATCCCTTTTTATCACTTTTGCCTTTTTCGGGAAAGCTAATACCTTCAACTTCTAAAGCTGCTTTGCTTGCTATAGTAGCTATCACTTCTTTTGTTAAATAAATATTTGCACCTTTAAGCTCAAAATCTGGTTTAAGTTCTATCATTGATTTTACACTCCATACTTTTAAAAATTTTTATAACTTTTCGATAAGTCTATTATATCATATTTGAAAGCACTATTGCAAGAAAATCGCAAGAAAAAAACAGTTTAAGAGAATTGTTAAAACTATTTTTGATTTTATAATATTGCACTATTTAAAAACTTATGCTATACTTGTATAAAATTAAAGGAGATTTGAATGGAAAAGAAAATAGGAATATATATACACATACCATTTTGTGCAACGAGGTGCGGCTATTGTGATTTCTTAACATTTTCATGTGGTGAAAGCCAATATGAACCTTATACAAAAGCACTAATAAGAGAGATAAACACATTTGAAGAATTAAAAAAATATAAAATAACGAGTATTTTTATAGGCGGTGGCACACCAACTACCCTTTCACCTAATCAAATTGAGAGAATAATGGAATCGCTAAATAAATATAACATATGCAAAAATGCCGAAATTACAATAGAAGCAAACCCGGGCACATTAAACTTAAAAATGTTAAGAGCAATTAAAAATAGTGGAATTAATAGGCTAAGCTTAGGGCTTCAAGCTACACAACATAAAATTTTGAAAAGAATTAATAGAAGCCACACATTTGATGATTTTTTAGAAAATTATAAAAACGCAAGAAAACTAGGCTTTAATAATATTAATATAGATTTAATGTTTTCACTGCCAGGTTTTAAAAATTTTAATGAGGGGTTTAAAGCTTGGGTAGAAACATTGCAAATAATAAGCAATATTAACCCAGAGCACATTTCACTATATAGTTTAATAATAGAAGAGGGAACACCTTTTTTTACGCAATATGAAAAAGGAATATTAATTCCCCAAACAGAGGAAAAAGATAGGCGTATGTATCATTTTGCATGCAATTTTTTAGCTAAAAAAGGCTATAACCACTATGAAATTTCTAATTTTTCTAAAAAAGATTATGAATGCAAACATAATAAAATGTATTGGCAGCGTGGAAGTTATAAAGGTTTTGGCTTAGGTGCCCATAGTTTTTTTGAGGGAAGCCGTTTTAATAATATGAAAAAATTAGAAGAATATATTAATGCAAACACCATATTATATGAAAATATAAACAGTATTTCAGAAAAAGAAGCTATGGAAGAATTTATGTTTCTTGGGCTTCGGCTAATAGAGGGAATTAACATAGAAAAATTTGAAAATACATTCAATGTTAATATTTATGAAGTCTATGGCAAAGCAATAGAAGAAAATTTGAAAAACAAATTGCTTCAAAATATTGATAAAAATCTAAGCTTAACAAAAAGCGGACTTGATATATCAAACCGTGTTATGGCAGATTTTTTATTGTAGAATACTATTGTAAATAACCATTGAAATATGTTATAATTCTTAGTATAGAGTTTTTGAGCTCGACTTTGGCAATTTTTTATATTAAATTGAAAATTTATGAAAATGCCTTAGTTATTCAAACTTTTAACGGAGGTTTAAAGTGAGTTTACTAGTAATAAGTTTTGATGCTGTGGCAGATTATGTTTTTAATGAAATGGCATCAGATGAAAATTTATACCCAAATATAGCTAAATTTAAGAAAAATTCATATTATCGTGATAAAGTTACAACTAGTTTTATAAGCAACACATACCCAATACACACAACTATTAGCACAGGGAAACCACCTAAAAAACATGGAATAATAGGCAATAAATTAAATGATGGCAGAGGTCCATGGGCACAAGAAGGCAAGCTAATAAAGTGTAAAACGATTTGGCAAGCCGCTAAAGAAAAAAAATTAAAAACAGCTGCATTGCTATGGCCGGTAACTTGTGGTGAAAAAATTGACTATCACTTACCAGAAGTGCATGTGAACCGTGGCGAAAATAGACTTATAAAACATTTAAAATATGGCTCACCTATTTTTCAAATTAAAGGAATGCTTAAACACATTAAACTTTTGCAAGGCTTTTCTGAAAATAGTATGGGTAAAAATAATATAGCTATAAATTTAGATAGGTTCACAACAAACATAGCTTCAGATTTATTTAAAAGTAGTAAAAAAGTAGACCTTGCTTTAGTTCATCTAATCTCTTATGATACTATTTTTCACCACGTTGGCAGTAAAGGAAAAGCTTTGGCACATGCTAAAAAATCTTTAGATGAAAATTTAGGGAAGCTTTTAAAGGCTTGGCGTGGCAAAGTATTAGTTTTTTCAGACCATGCCCAACTAGATGTTGAAGAGACTGTAAATCTTCATAAACTTTATGGCAATATAGTTCACCAACAAGGTGGAAGTGCATTTTTTAAGCGTGAAGTTGAGGGGATTGAAAAAATGCCTTGGTTTGGTCGCTTTTTAACCGAAGAAGAGTTAGACTATGCAGGCTATAAAGGCTTTATGGGAATAGCTGCAAAAATAGGTTACTCTTTCGTTACTCTAAAGTTTAAAGGAGACCACGGATACCCTGTAGACTATCCTAATTACAATACTTTTTATACTTTTTATGGCTCAAAGCTTGATAAATCAAAACTAATAGGGCATATAACAGATGTTACATATATTATAGCAAAAGAACTAGGCTTAAATATGGATATAATCAAAGAAAGAGAAAGCCTTGTGCCTGTAATGGGGGCTATTTAAAATAAATTTTCTAAAATAAAAACCCTAGGCGGTTAAATGCCTAGGGTTTTTATTTTAGAATTATAGAAAAACCAACTTTATTGGTGGTTTTTCTATTGTATTAAATTTAAAAAATCATTTTTTAGAAGCTTAACTTTCTCTAGACCATCTTCCCTTGTTTCGCCTTTAACACCTGCATAAATTTTAATTTTAGGCTCTGTTCCAGAGGGTCTTATGCAAATAAAACTTTTATTTTCAAGGGAATAATATAAAACATTACTCTTAGGAAGATAGTCAATCTCTTTAATTATTTTATTGCCCGCCAAAATTTTAGGAGGGCTTTTTCTTAAGCTATCCATTATATTTTTAATTTCTTCTTG
>WRFW01000093.1 GCA_009787435.1 Defluviitaleaceae bacterium | reverse complement strand
CCTATATCAAAATTTATACTAGGCTTTTCAATTTGGACTAAGTCTAAACGGTTAGTCTTCGCTATAGTGGCAGCACCTAAGCTTATTAAATGTTCATATTTTTTACTTATTATTATATTGGCATCCGGCAAAATATTTTCTATTATATTTAATGGCCAAGGCATATTAAAGCCGCCGCCTATTAGTATAACTTCTTCTATATCGCTAGCATTTATGCTTTGCAAGTTTATAAAGTTTTTAATAAAATCTTCAAATTTGTCCATAAAAGGTTCAAACAACAGTGGCGTATACAATATATGCTCTATTGGCTCAGAAAAATTTAAATGCAATTTTATGCCTTTCATATTTTTGAAAATAGCATTTTTATTTTCATGTGTAAAAGCACGTATATTATATATATCGTCCATAGATAGTATTTTATTTGTATGTTTTTCGTAAATTTTTGAAAGGGTATCATTTAAATTTTTTTCTAATGCCCTCATCCCTAATTCTTTATCAAAATGGCTGCTTTCTTTTATGTATACTCTTTTTTCTTTTTTCTTAAATAGGCTTATTCTCAAAGCTTGCGTACCATAGTCTAACACTAAAATATTTTTATATATATCGCTTTTCTTGCTTAAATAAAAGTTTAAAATACAGTCGCTTTCTGTTTTAAATTCAACTAAATTTTCAGGTATGCCTAATTTTTCTATAGCTGTTTTTAAAGGCTCTAGTTTAGTATTTTCAGATATAGCAAAAGTTATATGCTTCACCCTTGCATTTGGTTCTCTTTCACTAATGGTTGCTAAAATCTCATCTATAAGGGCAGAAATAATTTCTTCATCTGCAGAAATATCTTTTATTATAGGCCCTGGTATCGTTATTGCTAAATCTCCAAAAATTAATTCATCTTTAATTTTTTGGGCAACAGCTGGTATTCCAGGCGAGCCTTTACCAAAAGAAAAATCATAAATTTCAGCATTTTTATTTTCTTCATTAAAATAAGAAACTTTAATTTGCCCGTGCCCTATATCTATTCCTAATATATAATCTTTGTTTTTCATAAATCACCTTTTGCTCCACAATAGGCGGCTTAAAATTTATTAAATTATTTGTTCCGCCTTAAAGTTTAAATGCCCAGGGCATAGAAGCTCTAAATTTTTAAAATTATGTTTTATAGCAAGCCTTTATTTTGAAGCTATAACATTAGCTTTTATTAATATTTTATTGCCTTTTTTATACCCATTTGAAGCTGTTTTTATTATTTCGCCTTTTTCCATATTAGGCTGTTTTTCAGCCATTATTACTGCATGTTCTCGGCTGTTAAATCTTTCGCCTTTTTCTGGTGCTATTTTTTTAATATCAAAAGAGTGAAGCGTTGTATTTATTAAACTATTTGCTTCTTCTGCCATTTGAATATACATTAAAATATCTTCAAACTCTGTATTTTTAAGCCCCTCTATGCTATAGTTTAAAATCTCATTGAATGTTATAATTTCTTCTAAAAGTTCTTTTTCGGCACTTTCAATATCTATATGCTCTAAATTTTCTAATTTTAAAGTTAATGTTTCTGAGATAGCTTTAATTATTTTATGCTCTTTTTCGTAATTCTTAAGCTTTTCTTTAACGCTGTTTGAATAGTCTATAACCATTTTAAACGCTATTTTTATATTATCTATCATAGGCATTAATATAGCTCATCAACTGAAAGCTCTGTTGAACTGCCTTGTTCACTTTCAGATACAGCATAAACTTTTAAAATATTATCTTGGTTAACTGAAAAAGTTATTTTCACCTTTTCAGCACCTTTTGCAGCTTTTGGGATTCCGTGAAGAGTTGTGCCGCCTAGCCTTTTCATTCCCTCTCTATTTACCGATTTATTTGCTTGGGGGTTTTTATCTTCATAGACTGAAATTACCATAGATGAAACATCATCAAAATTAGTATAAAATTCTTCTTTTGATTCTATTTTAAGCCCCTCTTTAGGAATTTCAAGCCCTGCCGGCACTATTTCAGCAAATATTCTGCCTGCTATCTCAATTCCTAGTGGGTGAATTGTCTTTTCTTTTATAACCGGTCCAGAAACTGTGTTATTGCCTTTAATTATACTGCTATAAACAGAGGCACCATAAGAAATAGCAAGGGCAGGGGATATAGATTTATAAGGCATTTTATTAAATTTAGCTTTAATAATATCCGTAACTAGCCATATTGAAGAAGACCCGCCAACTAGAATAATTTCGTCTATCTCTTCGGGTTTTATTTTAGACATTTCAAGGCAATTTTCTATACATTTTATCGTTTGATACATCATATCTAAAAGGTTTTTATCTCTATACCTTTCAAAGTGGCTTGGTTCATCATTTAAAAGATATTTTCTTTTATGTGCTATAAAAGTTTCACGGGAAAGCTCAAAATTTATATTTATTATTTCTGGTTCTTGTATAAAAGGTGCCATAGTTATTTTAGCACTTTTTGCACCTGAAAGCCTTTCTTTAGTTTGCCTAGCGATTTGGCTAAGCCTTGCTATCGCTATTTTTTTATTTCTTTTGCTAATACCGTCTTCTTTGTCTAAATCAAAAAGGTCTATATTTGGTGCTAATTTTTTAAATTCTTCATATATAATGTCCATAACTAATAAGTCTATATCGTTTCCGCCTAAATCATTATCTCCAAAGGCAGCTTTAACGGCTATTTCTGGAATGCTATTTTTGTTTTCTATAGATAAAACACAAGAATCAAAAGTGCCGCCGCCAAAATCATATATTAACACATTTTTATTGCCAGTTTCATTTACAGCATAATTTATAGCAGCAGCGACAGGTTCTAAGCGTATGTGTAGTTTTTCTTCATCAAAACCCGCTAATATTGCTGCTGCTCTAGTCATATTTTTTTGCTTATCTGTTGAATTTGCAGGCACAGTTATAACCGCTCCTGAAAAGTTTATAGAAAGCCCTAGCTCATCTTGGGCATAATCTTCTGCAGATTGCTTTAAATATGCTAATATTTCACCTGCTATTTGCTCAGGTGTAAGCAGCGTTTCTTTTTCACCTATCATTATTTTTATTTTTTTACCCGTTCCAAGATACCTTTTCACAGAAAGAACAGTGCTTTCAGGGTATATTACAGCAGCATCTTTTGCTAAGTTTCCAAAAGTTTTTGAAAGCTTCGTTTTATCTTTTTCATCTTCTTCAAATTGGACCACAGAGGGCGTAATATTATTTCCGTCTATTTGTATTATGTGTGGCTTTCCTTCATAAAAAAAACTGACGACAGAGTTAGTAGTGCCGAAGTCTATCCCTAATATCTCTTCTGATGATTCTTCAAGTTCCAACATTGCCATAAAGGTTTTCTCCTTAATTATTAGGTTAAAGAATGGTTAAGAAATGTTTTGTTTTTTTCTTTACCAACTTTTCAAGCTCTCTTTCAAGTTCATCAAAACGCAATAAACTTAAATAAATTAGAGCATTGTTTATATAAAAAAACTCATATTCTTCTTTTGAAATAGCAAGCCCATTTTCGCATATTGTTAATATCTCATTTGGGTTGCTTTCAAAATAGTATTTTAATTTTTCTCCGTGAAAAATCGGTATTGTAGTAGTATATATTCCGAAAAATGAATTTTTAAGAGGTAGTTTAATGCCTAGCTCAGGGAAACAGGCTGTATCTTTTCTATTATGTTGGATTAAGTGTGTTGGGCTTAAATCTTTAAACTGTTCTAAGTATATACCCTCTTCTTGTACGTAGTTTATACATTTTTCTAAAATTTTTGAATAATTGTTTCTTTGCAAATGCGAAAGCCCTATGCCAACTAACAAAGTAGGTTCATCATTTGATATATACATATGCTCTAAAGCTTTTACTACTTCATCTTCAAGAACTATGTTTTTAGCTATAACTTGCTCTAATAAAAAGTTTGTATATTCTTCTAAAAGGCGTGATTTAAGAGTATTATAATAATATTCAGGGAAAATTTTTTGCCCCTCAAGGCTTCTCTGTTTATAAGCTTGCTCAATTATTCTTTCATTTAATCTAGGGTCTTTTAAGGCTAGCCAATCTTCAATGCTCACTTTATGTGTTTGCAGCAAATAATTAATAAAAACTTCAGATTTATAGCCTTTCAAAACTAGCGAGTAAATAATATCTTTGTCTATTCTTATATTATCTAAAAGCATTGTTTCAAAGCCTTTAACTTGTGTTTCTTCTGGAATGTTTTTTATAGTTTTTGCAAGCTCATATTCCCTGTTTTTTATGCAAATAAGAAACATTTCTTCTGAATATTTTTCATTAAGCTCTGATTGATATTTAAGCACAGCTTCTAAGTGATTTTTATAATATATTATATCTTTAGTTAGAAAGCCTAATTTTGCGTTTATATCGCTCCTAAAGCTTTCTGAAATGCCACGGCTTAGCAGTTTTATTAAAATATCTTTTAGAATAGGGTCTTCCATAGTTAATGTTTTAGAAAGGCTTATTAAAAGGTTAGTATTAGTTACACCTTTCATATAAAAATATTTATAAAGGTCTTTTTTGCCTGGCACTCTCTCTTTAATTTTGTACTTAGAATATATAAAAATGCCGCTATCATCTAAC
>WRFW01000092.1 GCA_009787435.1 Defluviitaleaceae bacterium | reverse complement strand
AAATAATAAAATTTGTATATTTCAAAATCTAAGAATATTAACTATTTATAACTAAATTTTTTTGAATTTATAGTTTAATAATTTAAAAAAACGGATGAGATAAATCAACCGTTTTTTTATAGTTTATATGAAGACTATATTATTTTAACTAACTTATTAATACAAAGTTTTTTAAAAAGTTTCATTTTATAAACCAAGCTTAAAAAATATCTATAATTAAAATTTATATTTATTTTGAGAAAGTTATTTTATTTTTCTTGTTACTAATTTATAAAACCCTTTATATATTTCTTCTTTTTAAATTTCTTATTTCTTGTTTATACTAAAATTATTTACTTATGTTTTATCAAAGCTTTTATTAAAAACTAACCAAGGCTTTGTTTTTTTATTTTACTTTAATTTAATTAAATAACTCCTCTAGCTCATAGTAATCTGCAAACCAAAATTTTAAAGCTTCTTTATTTATTCCATCACTGTCTTTCCACCAATCAATTGGATATAGCCATTCTAAATTATTTCTAAATTTAGTCATCCAATCTATTTTTTCAATGTATCCATGAAAAAAAACTTTATGACTCCAGTATACTGCAGTAACTTAGAGTTTCTAATAATTCTTTTCTTTATTCTTTATTTGACTTAAAACCCTTTATTTGAATTATTTCTTTTTCAAGTTTAGATGGTTCATTAAAATTATTTGTAGATTTAATAATTTTAAACAAATCCTTAAAAATTCTAAAATTTTTCTTGTCAAAGATATACATTATTTAAATTATTATGCTGATTAAGCATAAAGTCTAAGCTTTCTATGTCTTCTCCAATAAGACCTCCAATAACAAAACAAACGGCATTTATAACTGAAAAATCTAATGAAAATCTTTCTTTATATTCTTTCATGCCTCCACAAACATCACAACAATCTTTACACTATAATATTCCTGTTATTTTTTCTTTTTCAATAATTTTATCAATTTTAAAGTAATGTTTTGGAAAATTTATCGTTAAAGCATATTCAGTAAGTTCTACTCTAAAATCTAATCTATTGGTACTTAAACTAGATAAAAATAAATTTGTAACATGAAACTTATCATACTTTTTAACTTCTGAAAGTATAATATTAACTATCTCTTCACCGCTATTCTTATTACTTAGCAGAAGTTCTTTACTACATGATAAACAGACCTAATGGAATAAGTATACATCTTGCATATTTATTTGTGTTTTTCATGATAGGTTTAGCGTTAGGATTTTTATCTAAAGTATATTTTGAAAAGAGAGTTACAAAAATGTAAAACTAAGCCGTTAATTTTTATAAAATTAGCGGTTTTTGTTTTATTTAATTTGTTACTAGCTGTGGCTAAAATAAGCCTATTTTAGGAGTTATCAAAGTTCAATGCAAGCCTTTAAACACAGCAATTAAAAGAGTTGACTTATTGCACTAAATTATAGCCGTTATACAATTTCGTATATTCAATATGGAATATTTTAATAATATAAATCCATATTCTATTTATAATTTTGAAAATATAAATAGTGTAATGAGTGTAATAAGTTTACAATAAAAAATATCAAAAAAACGCTTGATATCCTTGTGCATTCATGATATTATAATATTATTATAAGGTAAAGCAATAGCTTTTAAGAAAGGAGGAGGTACATGGAAGAATTGACAGCAACAGAAGTAGCAGTAACATTAGCAGAAGAAAATCAAACTAGAAAAATACTTGAACTGGTAGAAAAGAGTAAAGACAAAGAAGAAGCAGTTGAAAAAATAAGAACCTTGCTACAAAATTAAGAAATAAAAAAATAAGCGATACTAAGAAAGAGGTGAACCTTACCACCTCTTTCCTTGTAATTTAATTATATAAAAATGAGTGGTAAATGTCAATGTCAAAAACAAGAAGTGAAACACAAAAAGAATATGAACAAAGAACAAATTATAAATCAAATATAAAATATCAAAAAGAGAGCACTATCTCAGTAAATTTAAGACTTTTTAAAAATACTGAGCAAGATATAATTGAAAAGCTCAACAGTGTAGAAAACAAGAATGGTTATATAAAAACTCTTATAAGGGCAGATATAGAGGGGGATAAATAAAATGATTAGATTGAATTCTAAATTAGAAGATACGTTAAGAAAGTTAAAGGAAGCGGCTAAAATGGCTAGTGAACAAGGATACTTTGATTATTTTGTATCTCATACAAACTTTGTAGAAAAAGAATATATTAAAGAGCTAGAACAATTAGGCTTTTTAAGAAAATCTGCTGGTTGGGATTTGCACTTTAATAATGGCGAAAGTGGGTTTAAGGCAACATTTCTTCTTTTATCTAAAGCATTAACTTATGATGAAGATAAAGAAATGAATGAAAAAGCGATTGGTAATAGTACAACAAATATATACGGCAATATGAGCAATTCACAAATTCAACAAAATACACAAAATTCAAATCAAAATATAAGTATACAATCTGAATTTGATTTTGAAAAAGCGTTAAAGTTATTTAACGGAGCTTTAGAAGTTTCAAAAAATTTTGGTCTAAGTGAAGATGAAACTAAAAAATTAGTTGAATATCTTGAATCAGGGAAAAAGCTTTCTGAATCTAAATCAGATACTAATACTATAAAAAATATTTTAAATTTTTCAAAAGAAATTTTAATGCGTGCTAGTACAAACTTAATAGCAAGTATATTTGCAGAGCAAATGTCGTTATTAGCTGCTACTATACTTATTTGAAAAATTAAAGTTAATCTGCTTTTTGAACAAAAAGCCCTAGTTATCTAAGGGCTTTTTGTTTTATCAAATCCGTATAGCTCATCCAAGCTTATATTTAAAGCATAAGCAAGCTTAGCAGCTGTAGATATTCTGCAATCTCCGTTAAGTTCTATATTTTGAATAGTGCGTCTAGGAACTTCAGAAATCTCTACAAGGTCTGGCACGGAAAGGTTTTTCTCTAGTCTAATTTTTTTTAGGTTCATTTGATAATCTTTCCTTTTCTTTTTTTAGCAAAAAAATTCTTAACTTTGCAAAGGCTAAAGCTAATAAGCAAATAAATATAATTACGGCATATATTTTTAGCATTGTAATATTCATAATTTTGTGATATAATGATTACAAGAAAGGAGAGGGCTAAGCCCCCTACTTTTTCTTTCTAGTTTTTTTAGTTTCTTGCTTCAGCTTATCTCCCTCTAACCAAGCCTTTCTCGTTTTGGCTATGATGTAGGCTATTGTTGCAGTAGATAATGCTGAAGCAATTGTATTGTGTAACCATTCCACTTTCTCACCTCCTTTCTATATATCTATTATAGAACATAAAAAGGTGCTTTTCAAGTGTTTTTTTAATATTTTTTAAAAAAGTTTGTAAATAAAAAAGACCCTGTTTAATTATTAGGGTCTTTTTATTTTCTATTTGTGCCAAATAAAAATCCTAGAATAAATGTGGCTATAGAGCCCAAGAGCCGACTAGCCTCTCTCATAGTTTCATTATAATCCCATCCAAGCCAACCGTGTGATATCCATTCAAAAATGGGAACCGCTATAATTCCTATTAAAAGCCATTTTAGAAAAAAGGAAGCTCTATTTATTAAGTCTAATTCAACTTTTTGTCTATGAGAGGTATCAAGTTTTGATTCGGGGTCTTTACTTAGAAATTGAGTTTCAGTTGGTTTCAGTAAATTCTCTATCTTAATTTCCTTTTTAACTTCCTTTATCATCAACAACTTTATCCTATTCTTTTATTTTAACAAATTTATTAAAATCTAATTTTATATCGAAGTTATCTAAAAAATCTTTCTGTCTATCTTGTATTACATATTTTTTATGCCAAGCTGTTCCTTTTTGATGTGTCCATTCTACTAAATTCATAGCTGTCCAAGTGCCAAAAGCTTCTAAAACAGCATCTATTAAAAAATCATATTCTTTAAACCTGTCTTCAGAAATTCTAGGTATTAATACTTCTAGGCTATCATTATTTTCTTTTTGCTTTTTATGAACTTCAGGAAAAAAAGGACCGTATTGCCACGCTTCAGGTCTTTCATCTAAAAGGTATTCTTCCGCATACGATAAATAAAGTCCGTAACAAATGTATAGCAACTTTTGTAGTTTGGTTACGTTAAGGTGTATATTCCTTTCATTAGCTCTTTGTGTAAGGTATATAGCGAACTCTATACTGTTAACTCTGCTTAATGCAGTTTCCATTGCTACACCTCCTTTATTTAAACTATACACGTTATTGCAACAAAAGAACTCTATAATATAATTATAACATTTTAAAAGAACTAAGTAAATATGTTTCATAAATTTTTTAAATATTTTCATACATTACATTATTTAAAAAATGGTCGAATTATAACATATTTTTTTAAATTTCTTTTTAAAATATTACCTAGCTAATAATTAAAGATGGTATTGACATTCTAAAGAAAGTGTGTTATGATATAAAAAAATAGTAAATATGATAAATTATAACAAAGTTATAATTACTTGTGT
>WRFW01000091.1 GCA_009787435.1 Defluviitaleaceae bacterium | reverse complement strand
CTAAAATTCCTGAAATATCACCGCTTCTACAAGTGCCGCCACCACAAACTAGCACATAAGTTTTATAACCCGGGTGGCTCCCTTTAATACGCTCTAAAATAGCTGCAGAGCGGTTATTTGCATAGTCCATTAAATCTTTATTTATCATTTTTTGTATTTCTCCTCAAGTTTTTATAACTGCTATTCATTTTACCACAAATCCGTAATTTTGTAAAGCCCTGTGTTTTTATTTAGTAAAAATTTTGCACTTGCTATAGCACCATTTGCAAAAATTTTTCTTGAGCCTGCCTTATGTGTTAGTTCTATAGTTTCATCATCTTTTGAAAAAATAATTTTATGCTCGCCTACTATATTGCCAAGTCTAAGTGAATGTATAGGCACTTCTTTTCCTATTGCATTTTTAAGTAAAATTCCTGTGCCGCTCGGTTTATCTTTTTTCTTATTGTGGTGAATATCTATTATTTCACAGTCAAATTCTTTTAACATTGGCATTTTTTCTAACATTGATACTATTAAATTTATACCTAATGAAGTGTTGTATGAGCAAAGAATAGGAATTTTTTTGCTCGCTTCTTCTATCATTTTTAATTCTTCACTTGTGTAGCCAGTGGTGCATAAAACTATAGGCAATTTTTTTTCTGTGGAAAATATTAATAACTTTTCTATTGCTTTGTGGTTAGAAAAGTCTATTATAACATCTCCGCTAGGGGTTATGTTTTTTCTTAAATCTAATTCAACTGTATTTTCATATACTTTCCTTATCATTTTACCCATTTTGCCGTTATAGCCATTCATTAGTATTTTCATGTTTTATAGCACTCCTAAATTTTTCATAGCGTTTATAACTACCTCTTTATTTTCCATTTCATACATTGGCGGGCGTAAATAGTTTGTTGAAAGTTCTAATTCAGTTAGTGCAGCTTTAATAGGGGCAGGGCTCACTTCGCTAAATATAGCACGCACAAATTCTAAAATGCTTAGTTGTAAGTCTAAATAATAGTTATCACTAAAATTATTTTTCACATTAGAGTTATTTAAATTACTCTCCTCGTTAGGAATTGTGAATAAGTTGTGGATAACTTCCGGTATAATATTTCCCGCAACAGTTACTGCCCCAACTGCTCCCAAAGCTTTCATAGCTAAAATTTGATCATCATTTCCTGCATAAATGTGAAAGTTATCCACACTAAAAGTCTTCTCAGCAATTTCGGCTATTTGTGTAAAATCTCCACTCGCTTCTTTTATACAACTTATATTTTCATGCTTTGCTAATTTAGATATAGTATTAGCGGACATATTTAAGCCTGTTCTGCTTGGTACATTATAAAGCATTATTTGGGTGTTAACTTTGTTTGCAATTTCAGTGTAATGATTTATTAACCCTTTTTGAGAAGCTTTATTGTAATAAGGTGTTACTATCATTAAAGTATCAACACCTATTTTTTCATATTCATTTGAAAGTTTTAAAACTTCAGCTGTATTATTTGAGCCAGCTCCTGCAATAATTTTCGCTCTGCTTTTTACTCTTTCTTTTGCCACACGTGTTAATTCCATTTTTTCATTAAAAGAAAGTGTAGCACTTTCACCAGTTGTCCCTGCTACAACTATTGCATCTGCTTTATTTTTTATTAAAAAATCTATATGCTTTTCAAATAGTTCATAGTCAATGCTTAAGTCTTCTTTAAAAGGGGTTGTTATTGCAATTCCTGCCCCTGTAAATGGTGGTTTCTTACTCATTAATTTTTCTCCTCTTTATGTTTAAAAATAGAACAATATTTTAGCCGCTGTTTTTCAGACATAATTATCTAATGTGTTTATATAATATTACTTTATTTATAATTTTTCAAAAATTTGAAGTGCATTTGTTGCAGCCCCTTTTCTTAAATTGTCAGCTACTACAAATATATTTATGCCGTTTTTTACACTTTCATCTCTTCTTATTCTTCCAATTAAAACATCATCTTTTCCGTTTATATTAGCAGGCTGTGGGGTAGTTTGCAGCTTTATACCTTTTGCATTTTCTAATGTAGTTATTATTTCTTCAATTTTAAATTCATTTTCAAACTCTATATTTATACTTTCGGAATGCCCATTTAAAACAGGAACACGCACACAAGTTGCGGTAATATTTAAATTTTTAAAATCTAAAATTTTTCTCGTTTCGTTTATAATTTTAATTTCTTCGTCTGTATATCCGTTTTCTAAAAATTCGCCTACTTCAGGGAAAAGGTTTTTTTGTATCTTATATTTTAATGCATTTGCAGTGCCATTTTCTATATCTCTCACGGCTTCTATTCCAGCCCCTGAAACTGCTTGATAAGTCGATATTATAACACGCTTTAAATTAAATTTATCATGCAAAGGTTTTAATGCTACTACAGCTTGAATGGTAGTGCAATTTGGGTTTGCTATAATATTTTTGTGGTTTGCAGCTTTTTCAATATTAACTTCTGGAACTATTAATGGAATTGCTTCATCCATTCTAAATACAGAGCTATTGTCTATTGCTATGATTCCAAGTTTTGCAGCTATAGGCACATATTTTTTGCTTATATCACCGCCTGCAAAGAAAAATGCGTAGTTAAAGTCTTTCGTGAGACTTTGCTCCGTAAGTTCCTCTGTTATGTATGCTTTATTTTTAAGCTCTATTTTTTTTCCCGCAGATTTTTTTGAAGTAAAAAATGATATGTTATCAAACTTTATGTTTTTCTCTTCCAGTGCTTTAATAAAATTTTGACCAACTAAGCCAGTAGCACCGATTATCGCTATGTTTCTAATTTTAATCACCTCATTTGAATATTTTTAATTGGTTATCTTTAAATTTGCTTTATGATTTTCAAAAAAACCTAGTTACAAAATAGCTTTGGTATTGTAAACCTTGGGCATTTTTAAAAATCCCATTACTACACAATTATATTATACACTTTTTTTATTCGCTAGTAAAGAGGCAACTAACACAATTTTATCTAATTGCTCATGTTTTTCTTCTTCTATAAAAGGTTTTAATGCGTTTACTAACTGTGCTTCTTTCGTGTCGCCTGTGTTTGTTCCGTCTATATCTTGCCCTAATTTGAGTAAGTCTACTAAATTCATAATTACACCTCTTTTTAATTTTTTTATATTTTCATATTATTCAAAACCTTAAAAAAAGTTCTTGCAAATTTTCAAAAAATATGGTATAATTTTAATTGCTGTGTGGACTCGTAGCTCAGTTGGATAGAGCAACCGCCTCCTAAGCGGTAGGTCGTGAGTTCAAGTCTCGCCGAGTTCACTTACATATATTTTTGTTTAATATATTATTTATTGTGCTTCCTCCTCAATTAAAGAGGAGGATTTTTTTAAGGTGATTTTATGAGCAACTTTTTGCAATTAGTTTTATTTTTGGCTGTGCTCTTTATAGCTTTCTTTCTTTTCTTTTTAGAGGGGGAGTTAGATAGTGTAAGCATTTTAGTTTATGAAAAAAATCTTTTTTCTTTTACCCACGGTGATAGCCCATCTATTCACACTAGCGGAAGAGATATTTTTTTCATTAGTTCACAAGGTATATTTTTTTATGAAAACTTAGAAAAAAGTTGGTTTTATGAACACAGCTTGAAAGCTCCTATTTCATTTTATTATAATAGAACTGTTTATTTTGCCGATATACTCGGCACTGTTATGTATTCAGCAAATAATACAGGTATATTAGAAAGAATAGTATATGATTATCCAATAATAACTTTCGTTGCAGGAACTGCTGTTTTAGCATTTAGCTATGGATATAGAGTAGAGAGAATAAATTCCCAGTTTACATTAACTGAAGCAATACCAACTATAATATCTAAAAGAACAGAAAATGAATTTGCTATAAGCTTTCTAAATATAGAAGAAGACCTTTTTTCAAGTGTAGCCTTTTATAACCCAGAGCTTATCGGTGCTGTAAATTTTCCGAGATTAGTTACAGGCATATATTTTATAGACCATTTAGCATTAATAACTTTCACAGACAGTGTGTTAGCTATAGATGTGAGCACAAGGGAAACTTTATGGCAAAAAGAAAAAGAACTTGTTTCACATACGAAAGATAGTATAGCAATATACAACAAAGGTATTTTAAATATTTTTAATACAGAGGGCTATTTATTGTCAACTACTTATGCTAATTTAACATACTTAGCAGGTGGTGATTATTTTATATTTGCAGAGGGAAACTTTTTTAAAGCAATAAATAAATATGGTTATTTATTATGGAATCACACATCGCTTCATGAAGTAGTTTCTGTTCATTTTATTGATGGGGGTGTTATATTTAAAACCCCTATAGACATACGAATTTTTAATATTAGAAAAGGAGATTAAAGATTATGATGATAAACTGGTTAGACCTCGTGATTATACTTATATTTAGCTTCGGTGCTTGGGCTGGCTATAGAGATGGTCTTATAACTACTGCAGCCCGTATAGCGGCATTAATTAT